>JAKSUS010000019.1 GCA_024408745.1 Candidatus Gastranaerophilales bacterium
ACAAATTTCCCACCATTTATTAAAATAAAGGTGGATAAATTTGCACTCCAAAACATAAGAACCTCTATGCCGTAGTCACAGAGCCTTACAGGCTCATTATCGGCTTTCAGCCGATTTAGGTAAACAATTAACCTGTAATAATATCGATATGAGCCGAAGGCTCATAATAAATTCGTGCACGGCGTATTTTGGGACAAAATACGCGCACATGTTTTCTTTGCGCCCCGTTTCTTGTCTTGGATTTTCTTTCGGCTCAGGCAGTTATTCGCTTCACTTCGTTGTCGCTCGTTATGCCTTCGCCTATTCGAGTTTCACTCTAACGAAAATCCGCTTTGCGCCAAAAGAAATGGGGCAAAATCCAAAATGTTGCTATTAAACAGAATGATTCTGATAATTTGTTCTATGTAAATAATTTATTGCATAAGATTATATTTTTACCAAGTTGTCTTCAAAAACGGATTATTCGCATTGTTAAACATATTCGCATTATTTTGAGAATTGTTTTGGTTATTTCCGTTTTTCAAAAATAATTGTTGGTTAAAAATATTTTGCATTTGTTCTTCTGATGTATTTTCATTTAAGAAATTATCAAAATCAGCATCATCAAGAACAACAAGTTCTTCTTCGTCTTGATCCGATAACATATCAAGCATTGCAGATGCTTCTTGTTGCATTTTATCATTTTGTATTGCTTTTTCTTCAGCTTTTTCAAATATTGCTTTTGCTTCTTCAACAGAAATGTTGTTTGCTTGAGCAAATTTTGCTATATCTTGTTCACCTGTTCCGCTTACACTAAAAGGGTTATATCCCATTTGTTCTATTGAAGATGTTATTTTTGAAATTTCCATGACCTTTCGTCCTTATTCTGTACTTGCATGTTTTATATCGGCAAATACCTTATAAAACTTTAGGATTTAAAGGTATGTTTTTACAAAAATTTACAAACTTATTCGCATATTTTTTTCATTACGGTTGCTTCTAAAAGTTTAAATGTGCCAAAGCAAGCCGCACCTATTCCACCCATAAGAACAGCGGTTTTGCACATACTTTTAGCAGTTTCAGCAGAAACTTCACCGCTAACAAGTCCTGTAGCGCGAGTAATAATGTCACTTATTATTCCGATAGAAGCAAACCCGCCGCTTACAACCATTAATGCATTAAGATTTTCTCGTGATTTATCTTTCTTTGAAGAATGGATAAAAGTATCCCCATTATGGGCTCTCAATTTCCCTAAACTTCTTAAAGAACTATTCTGTTTTAGCCTGCCTGCATGAATTGAAGAATAACCGAAATTAATTTCATCAATCATGATATTTATCCTTATGTAATGTATTTTAATGGGTTTATGTTATGGGTTGAATTATTTATCAATAATATTGCTGATTAACTTGAATACACCACCAACAAGCAAGAATATACCTGCTACTTTAGGTACGTTTTTAGCTATTTCTTTTCCCGGAACTTTTTCAATGTTTTTTGAGCATTTTGCTGCAACATTAGTTCCTAAATCCCATACCAAACTGAATGCAGCACCGGTAAGAGCATTTTTTGTAGTCCACTTAATGAATGAATCTTCTTTTTGCTGACCAACAGGAACAACCATACAAGTACATCCTCTGAAATCTGTGGTATTACTGTTCTTTTTTGTGTTGTATGCTTGGCTTGCAGAAATTTGCATACTAATTGCTTGTGTTCTCATTTTTTTCACCTACATACGAAACCCCTCGGGAATCGTCTTTCATTTTTATTCTCTTCGTCCTTTAACAGAGTATTATACTATTACTTAAAAAAAAATGCAAGCATTTTTTTGAAAACAAATAATAAATTATTTCTGTTTTTTACAATACAAGGTTGAAAGCCCTACAGTATTTGATTTTTACATACTAATAAAAAATAAAAATTACCCGATTGATTAATTTTATTTTTTAAAATTTCTAATATTTTGAGAGTGTACATAGATGATTTGCAGGAGGAAAACACATGCCGGAATTTTCAAATCCTTTTAAAGGAAATAACATTGAAAATAAATTAACGGAAAACGAAATTATAAGAGCAATAAGATTCAGTATTGCATCAGAGTTTGAAGCAATTCAATTATATGAACAAATTCAGGACTGCACAGACAACAAAACCGTTAAAAAAGTTTTAGAAGATATTGTTGATGAAGAAAAAGTTCATGTAGGTGAATTTTTAAGAGTTTTAGAAGAATTAACGCCAGAAGAATTTGAATCTTATGATGAGGGTAAAACTGAAGTTGAAGATAAATTTCTATAAACAATAAAAAGAGCCTGTGTTACAAGAGTTACTTTGTAGCACAGGCTAAAACAAACACAACATCACTTATTAAATCTTTATAACTTCCGCTAAAGCATCAACAATTATCGGATCCCATTTGATGCCTGCTTCTTTTTTCATAACTTCAAGTGCATCATCACTATTCATAGCTTTTCTGTACGGTCTTTCGCTTGTTAATGCGGTAAATGCATCGCTTACTGCTATAATCCGTGAGCCTAACGGAATACTGTTACCTGATAAACCTTCAGGTTCGCCTCTGCCATCCCAACGTTCTTTATGATAGTGAACGTATGGGACAACTTCCGCTAAGAAATTTATCTTCATCAGTAAACTTACACCGACATTGGGGTGATTTTGTAATTTGTCCCAATCCTCTTTTGAAAGTTTTTGTTTTTTTGTAAAGAGTTCTTCCGGCAAAGTTATTTTTCCGATATTTTGCAACATTCCTGCATAATAGATAAGCTCTTTTGATTTTTCGTTCAAATGCAGATAATCGCAAATCTTTTCGGTTAACTCTGCGACTTTCAAAGAATGATGATCTTCATAATGGCTTTTAGCATCAACGGAGCGAGCCAAGGATTCGACAAATACTTGTTGTTCATCACTCAAGTCGCCGATAAGTGCTGTTAATTCCGTTCGTACATGCCTTAATTCCATTGCTGAAGTAGTTTCATCATTTAGAAGATTTGTTGTTTCTTCAACTAATTTTTGTAAATTCATTGAAGTTACAAACAAAGTCGCCGTAACATCTACCAAATCGGTAAATTCTTTTATTAATGTTTTCTCTTTATAACTTTCAAGTACAATTATTCCGACTTTACCTGAATTACTGCTCATCGGAACAATTACCGCTGATTTTACTTTATCTTCATTTAAAATATCAATCGGCTTCCAGTCATTAAAATCTTCAGGCTTATTGATAGTAGTAATATCATTCATTAAAAATGATTTCACAACAACATTGTCTATATCATCAAATTTAAACCCTATATTTTGCTTGAAAATTTCAGATGAGTTTTCCAAAGATGTACCAACCAAAACCAAATCGTTATCAATATCTATTAAGTTAGTATTTTCATTAGTTAAAAATATGTGGCATGCATCAATATCAAGCATATTTACTGTTGTTTTGGCGATTGAATTATAAATAACAAAATCGTCAGTATTGTTAAACCCTAAAAGGTTCAAAGTGTTATCAATAGAATAAACACTAATCAATTCTTTTAACTGATTTTTTAAGCCTTCTGTTTTGTCGTGAGTAGAAGTATTAATTTTGTCGAGTAAATCATCAGAGATAAGATACTCTGTCAAAAAATCACCCATATTTAGTTCAAAGATTGCCTCTATCGGATCGGCTTCCAGTTGTCTTTTGTTGTTTTCGATATTTGCTGACATTTTATCTTTCCCTAACCTTTCTTACATTTTTTATATCGGCAAATTTTTTAAAAACTTTAGCTTTTTGCTTAAAATTACGACCAAAGTTTTACATTTCTTAATACTAAAGTTGTACAAAATAAAACTTTAGTATTACAAAAATGAGCATGCTTTTATAATTCATGAGCATGCCATTTCTAATATACGATAATTACACAATAAAAAACCCTGTTGATTCTCATCTCTCAGGGTATGTGGGTAAATATAGGGAATAAATAGGATAAATAGGTTTATAGTTTAAGTCTTTTGATTTCTCTCTTATTAATTTTCTCTCTCTGTTTTCTCTTTTATGTGGTTTGCTTAACGCTTACATATATATAAAAACTTTTTGTTATAAAAAATTGCTATATTTTGTATATACTTTCTACATATTTCTTAACAATTATTCTTCTTGCCTTATTTACTAAAAATTGCTAAAGTGTTTTATATGAAAAAGGTTTTAATTTTATTATTTTTAATATGTTTAACGCTTTTTAACGGAGTGGTTTTTGCAAAATCGAAAAAAATAAAATGCAAAAAACCGATTTATTTTTTCGAAAATGTAAATAAAAACGATTTTTTTGACTATCTTGACGATTTTACTCAAAAAAAGAAATACAAAGTTGAAAAGTTCTATCCTGAGTTAGGATACATTTCCTTAAAATATAAGGCTAAAAGAAAACCTGAAATTGTATCTTTGAGTTTAAAACAATACGGGAGTGATGTTTATCTTTTTATTGATATTTCAAAAGGAAATACAAAATTAGAAAAAGAAGTTTATGCCCTATTAAAGCCTCATGCCGCTAATTCGTATTTAATAAAAGATGATTTGATGTGCAGGGATTTAACAAAAGATGTTGCTTCAATTAATACGAACCGAAAATCAACAGAAAGAGAAAACGAATATGATAATAGCGTTTACAGAATAAGCATGCAGCGTTATGTCGGTTATGATAAAAAAACTTATTTTAAAGATAAATTAAAAAGAATTTTTAAACGTAAAAAGAAGAACAAAAAAGTTAAAGAATCAACGTAGGTAAATATTATGCTGAAAATTTCAAGAACTTTGTTTGATCATATTAAAGAAAAAGATTTTACGAAATTTATGTTTATTGACCCTGAGCAGGTTGAAAAAATGTCGGGTAATATATTTATTCGTTTAATTAATCACATTTTACCCGTAACTAAAAAATTCCTGAGAGAAACTTTTAATGCAAAGGAAAATGATAAAATACTTTCGCAGGTTTCTCTTGTCCCTGATGGGTTTTCACATATCAGGTTTCAAATTTCGTCTTTAAAAATACGAGAGGGCTATGAATTCAGTTCAAAACCTCTGATTGATTATGTCGTTAATAACTATGGTGGACGCGGGGTCGCAAGTTTCCTTGTCTATATTGATGAATGTTATCCTGAAATTATTTCACTTTTTAAAAATGAATGTGGTTTCAGAAGTTGCTCAAAAATCGAGTTTTATACGATTTCGGATTTAAACAATATTACAGGTGAATTTAATTCTGACAATTTTAAAAAAGTTGAAAACAAAGATATTACTGAGTTGCTTGAAATCAATACAATGAATATTTTTCCGCATTTTAGACCTTCTTTGATTTCAAGGTTAAAAACCTTTAAAAAAGAATTTATCAAACATACTAAAAAAAATTTGTTTAAGGTTTTTAGGGTAAACGGCAGATGCGAAGGTTATTTTAAACTTTACACAAATGATAATAAGAATTTTGTTGCCGATATTATTACGTCAAAGGCTTATGAGCAATGTTACGAAGAAATACTTGCATACATAAAAAATTATTTATCTGATAAGAAGAGTTTTGAAAGTTTAACCGTTTTATTGAAAAAATACAGAGAAACCTCAATAAAATTAGAAGAAATCTTAACAGATAAAAATTTCAGAATTACCAATACAACACACATTTTGGTAAAAGATTACTGGCAAAGGGTTAAAGAAGGGCAATCAGAAGAAAAACTATTTGTATTTTTCAATGACTTAAATGTCGGTTGCAATTTCTCCGGACATTAGTAAAAACAGATTTTACACATTAAAAAGGCTTTTACTTGTTGTAAAAGCCAAGGGATAAATTACGGGTAATTATTAATTATTTAAAGAAAGGAATATTTGTTGTCTGAGAGTTGTTAATTCGTTTTTATCAATTGATTTTCCGCCTGACGATTTTTCGTCTGTTGTTTGTGAAATCAACTTGCGTATTTTGTCTTCTATGCTTTTAAATTCTGTTAATGTTGCAGGAATATTATATTGACCGAATGAATATTCTTTTTGGACAATAGAATTGTTTGCTTTTTCTTTTAACTGTATAAAGAATTTGTCTATATCTTTATTAAATTCTGTTTGTTCGTTTTCTGAAATTTCAGGACTATCTTCGGTAGAATATTTTTCTAAAATCTTATTTGCCTCTAAAGCCATGGGCATATGTAAATTTTGAGTTAAGGCTCCGCCATTAATTTTGAACGATACAAATTCTTTTTTTGACATTGTTCCTTTAACTTTATTTACAGTACTCTTATCTAATGCTTTTGTACTTTTTTCGTGGAGTTTTTCTTCTGTTAGTTTTTTCATTTCGGTCTGGTATTTTTTATCATCTTTTCTTGAAAAATAGTTATGTAAGCCACATCCTATAGCTAAGCCTCCGGATAAAAGACCACTTCCAAAAGCCAATATCGTTAGACTTGAAACTGCTCCTACTGCTAATATTGCAGGTGTACTTGCGCATAATAAAACTGCTGATACGGCTCCGAATGCAATAGTATCGATATTATTTGCTACAAATTTTCCAAATTTTGACCAAACGGATTCTTTTTTTTCTGCTTTTTCTTCTTTTTTTGCTTCCTTTTTATACTTTTCTGCTATTTTTGACAACTCATCAGGCATTTTAAAAGGTTCAAAGATGACCATTGTATCTTTATCATTAGTATTCTCATGTTCAATTAAAGTTTGTTCACTTTTTGGTGGTGGCAATATATCATTTTTAGCTACCGCTAATAAAGCGCTTAGACTTGCTGTCATAAAATTTACTCCTACATGTTTACCCTTTGTATTTATATAAAAACAATTTATCAAAAAAAATTGCTTTTCTATCTGAAAACTTTTTTGCAAATATAAAATTAGCATGGAAAATAGTGGTATAATAACTATAAGAGAGAAAGTATGATAAGATATTTTTTACCGATAATTTTGCTTTTAATATCAAATATTTTCATGACATTTGCATGGTATGGGCATTTAAAATTTAAGAGTACTGTTTTATGGATTGTAATTCTTGTCAGTTGGGGAATTGCCTTGTTTGAATACTGTTTTCAGGTACCTGCTAACAGAATAGGGCACGAAGTTTATAGTGCAGCACAGTTAAAAACAATTCAGGAAATCATTACATTAGTTGTCTTTAGCGGTTTTTCTGTCTGGTATTTAAAAGAAGAATTTCGTTGGAATTATCTTGTAGGGTTTTTATTTATAATTCTTGCTGCATTTTTTATATTTAAAAAATAGTTATTAATCTGCTTACCGATAAAAACAAAACAAAATAAGTTTATTCTGTTTATATGGAAAACAGTTATTTAAATATTCTTTTGTTTTTTCTTATCTTTTTATGTTTTGTGTTGATTATTGCTTTTATTAATAAGCAAAATCAGAATAATAAAGAAAAAATTTTGCTTGAATTTACCAAAAAATTTGATGATTATACAAATGCAAGTAAAATGGCTTATGTTTTTGCTCAGGAAGTTAAAAATCTTTTAGGGGCAGAGTTAGTTGTTGTTATTGAATATTCTTATTCAAAAATCAATATTTTAAATTCTGTTCCCATGAAAAATATTGATAAAAATTTTGCTTCAGCACATGAACTTTATTTAATTTTAAAAAATCTTGAACAGGATAATCTTACGCATATTGAAAATGATGATATTCAAAGCGAACACTTTAAAAAATTATTCCCTCTTTTTGATTATGAAAATTACCATATTATGCCGATATATAGTGATACTTCAAAAATTATTACACTTGAGATATATGGTAATTTAAAATTTTCATTTGCATTTAAAAAAGATGGAAAATCCTTTTGCTTTTAGGAATTCAAAAAGTATTATTGCAACAAAATAAATTTAATAAACAGGTTTTAAAGACAAAGAAAAATGAAATTATTGTAAAATTTTTGGACAGAATAAGAAATACTTTAGATAAAGATGAACTTGAACAAATAATTTTAGAAGAAGTTTGCAGAGCCTTCAAAGCAGACAGGGCATATTTTACCATAAGTAATAAAAAAGATTTTTTCAGACCGATTTTAGGGAAAGAGTATTTAGGAAATCCTTATGTAAAATCATTAAAAGGGAATAATTTAGATTTTAAAAGCGTTTGGGAACAATTAAAAGAGAATAAAATGAATCCTCCTGTTTTTGTGATTGAAGATTCTTCAAAATTTATAAAGAAAAACAAATTGGAGGGAACAGCTATTGATATTTTCCTGCAAAAAAGCCAGATAAAATCTTCTTATCCTTTTTTAATTTATGAAAATGAAGAAAGTTTTATTTATTTGGTATTACAGTTTACGCAATATCCTGTCATTTTTGATAATAACGATTTTGACATTATGGAATTAATTACGAAACAAACACATATTGCTTTATCTCAGGCGAGTTTACATTCAAAATTAATCCAAAACAGCCAAAAAGAAAAACTATTGATTGATTTAATAGGGATTTTAAGAAGTTCTTTCGATTTGAAAAAAGTTGCAAGTGAATTCACAAGTAAAGTCGGAACGTATTTCAATGCCGACAGATGCATAATAAGATTTTTTGATTTAAAAATAAAAGTGTTTCGAGGTTATAACGAAGCATTTGAATATAAAAAATATTATTACACTCCGAGTACAAAAAATATGAACTTACAGGAAGAAATAGGGGATTTCCTTCTCCAAAGTGAAAAGTTTCATGATACTTTAGCAATTCAATATGGCGATTTATATGATGAAAATTTTGAATTTAAAGATAGCGTTAAAAAATATGCCGATAAATATAAAATAAAATCATATCTTGCTGCCTTTATTCGTTATAACGGTAAATTATTAGGTTTATTGGCACTTCATTTTCATGAACCAAAAACTTTAAATAAAAGTGATGAAGAATTTGCAAAAGCGTTATCTGACCAATTAGGGATTGCGATTTATCAATCGGAAATGTACAGGGATATTCAAAGTGTTGCAAGAAAAGAAAAACTTTTAAAAGAAGTTTATGTCGGTACAATCGGCATGCAAAAGAAAGAACAAATTTACACATATTTTGCGGAAAAAATTATGAGTTTGTTTAGTGCGGTCGGAATTGTATTTGTTGAATTCCCCAAAAATCCGAGTGATAAGTCGGAATACTTTGAAAATTATAAGAAAGATAACTTAAATCTTTCAAAATTTAAAAATTATTCCGAAATTACAAATATAATTAATGAAAGAAATTTAACCTATAACTGCAATTTAGATGTTACAAATAACGAAACGGAAAGTTTTTTAAAAGAAACGGGAACAATTTGTATTGCAACAATTCCGATTAATGAAAACTCATTAATGGTAATATTTTTTGACAATAAAAAAGAATTTAATTCCTCTGATAAAAATATTTTATTTTCGCTTGTTGATGTTATCTCACAAACAATTCAAGACAGTTTGAAAACTGCCGAAATTAACAATTTAAGAGAAACTTTTTTATCAACTTTAGCACACGATTTGCAAATACCTTTAATTGCAGAAAGAAATGCGATAAGTTATTTGATTTCCAAAAATGAACTTTGCGAAGATAAAAATGCCAAAGAGATTTTATCTGTTTTAAAAGAAACTAATACACAAACGGAAGAAATGTTAAAAGCACTTACTTCAGTTTATAAGTATGAAGCCGACAAAAAAGAAATTTCAAGAGAAAATTGCGATATAAATGAAATAATTGATGAGGCAATTTCAAAATTAAAGACTCAAATTGATAAAAAACATATTACACTTACCAAAGAAATTGCAACGGAGAATCTTCACTTTTTCGGTGATAGCACAGAAATAACAAAAGTTCTTATAATTTTGTTGATGACTGCTATTGATGATTCGCAGGAAAATGGTGAAATCTTAATAATAGTAAGTGATGAAAATAAATATTTAAAATGCTGTATATCAAGTGACGGTAAAAGTTATGACGAAGATTTCAGTAAAATAATTTTCGACAGAAATTTAAGCGCAAATTTACTTGAACACAGAGTAGGCGAAGGAATATATTTATATCTTGCAAAACTTATTATTAATGCTCATCAGGGTAAAATTTATATCAATAATAAGCAAGGACAAGGTAATATTTTTTGTATCGAATTAGAAAAGATAATTTAGTTATATTTGTTTTAAAATATCTTCCGCAAGTTCATCAGCAGTTAATCTGTAATAGTGCATTAATTCACGTTGTTCACCGCTTTGTCCGAACACATCTTTTATACCTATTCTTGTAACTTTGCAAGGATAATTTTCGGATAATGCTTCACAAACCGCACTGCCTAAGCCGTTATTAATTGAATGATTTTCAACAGTAAATACTCTGTTAGTTTTCTTTGCACTATTTACGATTGTTTCAATATCTAAAGGTTTAATTGTATGAAGGTTAATAACTTCAGCATCAACACCTTTTTCTTTCAAAAGTTTTTTAGCATTAATACATTCAATTAAAGTTTCACCGTTTGAAATAATCGTTATATCTTTGCCTTCTTCAACGATTTGTGCTTTACCGAACTCAAATTTGTAAGTGTTTTCATCATATAAATTAACAAGATTAGTTCTCGATAATCTGACATAAACCGGACCTCTATGGTCGGCTGCAAACTTAATCATTTCTCTTGTTTCAATACTATCAGACGGAACTAAAATTACCATGTTAGGGATAGCTCTCATTAAACCTATATCCTCTAACATCTGGTGGCTTGCACCATCTTCACCAACCGTAACGCCGGCATGAGTTGCAACGATTTTTACGTTTAAGTTTGAATATGCAACTGTATTTCTTATCTGGTCATAAGCTCTGCCTGTTGCAAACATTGCAAAAGTACTTACAAAAGCAGTTTTGCCACAAGTTGCAAGTCCTGCAGCTGTACAAATTGCATCTTGTTCCGCAATACCTGCATTAAAAAATCTTTCAGGGAATGCTTTTTGAAAAGTTGCAGTCATTGTTGAGCATGATAAGTCCGCATCAATTACAACTATATCTTCTCTTGTTTTTCCCAATTCAGCAAGCGTTTCGCCGTAAGTTTTTCTGACTGAGTTTTTTTCACCAACCGTTAATCCCATTTTTTACTCCTCTAATTCCTTCAACGCTGCTTCAAATTGCTCTTTGTTAGGTGCTTTACCATGCCAAGCTGATGTGTTTTCCATAAATGATACACCTTTACCTTTAACCGTATTTGCTATAATTGCAACAGGTTTTTTATGTGAAACGGCAATTTCTTTTGCTTTTTCGTAAACTTCTAAAATTCTTTCAATATTATGTCCGTCAACTTCTAACGTTTCCCAACCGAAGCTTTGGAATTTTTTATCAATCGGGCTTACTGCTTTTACACATTCCGTATGACCGTCAATTTGATAAGAATTTCTGTCAACAATAGCGATTAAATTATTTAATCTGTTATGACCGGCATTCATCATTGCTTCGTAAATTTGCCCTTCTTGGATTTCTCCGTCACCTAAATATGCATAAACGAATGAATCAATTTTATCAAGTTTCAAACCCAATGCCATACCGCAGGCAATAGAAAGTCCCTGCCCTAAAGAACCTGTTGAGATGTCTATTCCGTCTAACATTCTTGAACTCGGGTGTCCCTGAAGTTTTGAACCGAATTTTCTGAATGTCATAAGTTCTGTTTTATCAAAATATCCTTCTTCCGCTAAAACGCAGTATAAAGCAGCAGAGGCATGACCTTTTGATAAAACAAATCTGTCACGATTTTTAAAATCTTTGCTGTTTTTCCATTTTTTATCATGCTTTAAAACCTTTTTATACAAAGTTAAAATCAATTCAACCGCACTCAAGTTTCCGCCCAAGTGTCCTGATTGAGCATTGAAAATCATTTTTAAAATAGAAA
>JAKSUS010000190.1 GCA_024408745.1 Candidatus Gastranaerophilales bacterium
TTTTTAGTATGCAAAATTCCCAACGTTATGTTGAGGAATTTTGTATGCTGAAAATATTACAATCTCTAAATGATGCGTTGATTTTCTCTTTCTTTCGTTCTTTCTTTCTCTTTTATTTACGCCAAAGTAAAAGAGAAAGAAAGAACAAATCAAAAACAAAACGTATAATACAAAACTACGTCAGAAAACAATATTGAAACTACATCTTCTTATAATTAATATTATATGAACAATATAGTCTAACATGTGTTTGAACTTTGTCAGATAATGTTATTGTTTACAAGATATTATTGATATTTTTTTATTAAAAGTTAAAATAAAAACATGGCTGAAAATAATAAATTAAATCTCTTAATAGTAGAAGATCACTCATTGACGTTGTTTGGTTTAAAGACTGTTTTGAGTTCCAAAGATTTTGTGAATGAAATTTTTGAAGCACAAACAGGCGCAAAAGCCTTATCGTTATTTGAAAATAATAAAATTGATATTGCTATTGTGGATTTAGGATTGCCGGATATTAACGGTATTTCTTTATCAAAAAAAATAAAAGCTATTTCTAAAAATACAAAAATTATTATTTTAACTTCCCATAATAATCAGGAAGAAGTTATAGAAAGTTTTAAAAACGGTGCAAGCGCTTATTGCAGTAAGGAAATTGATACTGCTATTTTAAGTGATGTTATTGAACATGTACGATATGGCGCAATCTGGATTGATCCGAGTATTTCAAACATTGTTTTAGATTGCATAGCAGACAGAAATGCCGTTAATGAAAAAGCCTTGGAAGCATATAATTTTACATCCAGAGAAATGGAAATTATAAAATTACTTGTGAACGGATATGACAACTTGCAAATGTCAAAAAAATTGGCAGTAAGTTTATATACAATAAAAGCTCATATTTGTAATATTTTGCAGAAATTAGATGCAAAAGACAGAACACAAGCCGTCGTAAAAGTTATGAAATTTATGAAGTAATTTTATTATCTTCCGCCCATACGAGCAATGGCTTTATCTACATTTTGGGAAGAAGTATTTAAAATTGCTTCAGCTACTTTTTTACGGTTTTGATATGCTTGGATTTCACCGTCAATTTTCTTTTCATAAGCAGCAAGTTGCTGACGACGTCTTTCAATTGCTTTCATTTCCGGCGAATCAGGATCAAGTGTTGAAGCAAAATTCAATAAATCAGTTGTACTGTTCAATAAGTTAACTTTAACTTGATTTAATCTTGTTAAGACATTATCAATATCATGAATCATTGCTATTGATTGTTGTTGTTTGATTTCGTTTGATGCTAATGCCATTTTCCGCCTTCCTTGCTTTTAATTATCGGAGTGTATCCAATTTTTGACCTTCAGCAACGTTATATGGGTTACCTTGGTCGATAATTTGTTCCATTTGATATAATCTGTATTTTAAGTGATTAACACGATATTTAGCGATTTTTAATTTTTTGTTTTGTGATACAAGTTCTGTCCAATTTACAAGTATAGTATTTATAAACATATGGAACGGGTTGTTTTTATATAAATATGCTGATGAATATTTGTAGAAATTTTGTAATTGTGCAACTGCTGCGAGCATGCTTGTACCCTTATTTACCTATCATCTATACATGTAAAAAAATTTTTTCAGGCAAAATTGCTAATAATATTTTATTTGTTACAAAAATTTACAAACTGATACAAAAATATACATATGTAAATTTATGTATACATTATTTAGTTTTGTAACAATATCGAAAATATTGCAGGATATGTGATTTTGCTAACTGCCCAAATCCCATGAGGGGCATGGTATTTGAGGTTTTAAATCATGGAAAAGCATGTGTAATGCATGTTTACGGAAAATGAGGGAACTTAAACTCCCATCAGTATTTAGATTAGGTCAATTGTTGCGAAATGTAATAATAACGGCATTTTTACTTGAAAAATATTCTATGATGATAATATAATCAAAACATAAATAAATCGTTAGAAATAAAAAGGTTTATGGAAGCGGTTTGGGGACTCTTTTTTAAGAAAACTTGGGACATATTTATTGGAGGAATGAGATAAAGTGTATAGAATGAGGGATTATGGACGTAATGCATCTGTACGTCGTTGGACTAATATAGCGATTGACTGTTATTCTCGTGGTTGTGTTTGCAATGGTTGTTTCTATAACACATTTTTTAAAGACAGCCCTCATAAGTGTCAAATGAAATCTACTGTTTTGGATTTAGTAAGAGTTTTAGGAACTCCGTCTAACGCAAAACACCCGGAACAAGTTTTAGATAAATAACAAACAAACAACATAATGTACGTATGATGAGAGTAAAATCTCAAATTCCAAGGAGTATTATTGCGAATTGGAATTTTTTTTATAAAAATTATGTCGCAAATACAATAAATTATATGTTAAAGAATAAATTTATTATTATAAAGCAGTTGGTTTAAGTGCTTT
>JAKSUS010000191.1 GCA_024408745.1 Candidatus Gastranaerophilales bacterium
AAATTTTATAGCACTCATCAAATTCTATATTTGAAAACCAATATTAATTTACCATATTATTTGCTTTTAGTTTTTTAAGTACTATTATAGAGGCAAGAAATGGGGCAAAAATGTATAACGTAAAATCATTAAAAGCAGAAGAATTTATTTCACATGAAGAAATTTTGACTACATTAGATTATGCGGAAAAAAATAAAAACAATGTAGAATTAATCAACGAAATTATTGAAAAAGCAAAACTGAGAAAAGGTTTATCACATAGAGAAGCAAGTATTTTATTAGCTTGCGAAAATGAAGAAAAAAATAAAGAAATTTTTGAACTTGCTGAGCAAATAAAAAAAGACTTTTATGGGAACAGAATCGTTATGTTTGCTCCGCTTTATTTATCAAATTATTGTGTAAACGGTTGTGTTTATTGCCCTTATCATCATCAAAACAAGCACATTCCACGCAAAAAAATGACTCAGGAAGAAATAAAAAAAGAAGTTATTGCTCTTCAGGATATGGGACATAAAAGATTAGCGCTTGAAACAGGTGAAGACCCTGTCAACAACCCTATTGAATATGTTTTGGAAAGCATAAAAACTATTTACGGAATTAAGCATAAAAACGGTGCAATAAGACGTGTAAATGTTAATATTGCCGCAACTACGGTTGAAAATTATAAGAAATTAAAAGATGCAGGAATAGGAACATATATTTTATTTCAGGAAACTTATCACAAAGAAAGTTATGAAAGACTGCACCCCACCGGACCAAAACACAATTACGCATATCACACCGAAGCTATGGATAGAGCTATGGACGGCGGAATTGATGATGTCGGTTTAGGTGTTTTGTTCGGGTTAGAAAGATATAAATACGAATTTGCAGGATTATTAATGCACGCAGAACACTTAGAAGCAGTTCATGGTGTCGGGCCCCATACTATTAGTGTTCCTCGAATAAGACACGCTGATGATATTGATCCGTCTGCTTTTGATAACGGTATTGATGATGATACTTTCTGTAAAATCGTTGCCTGCATTAGAATTGCCGTTCCTTATACAGGCATGATTGTTTCAACAAGAGAATCAAAAGAAGTCAGAAAAAGAGTTTTGCATTTAGGCATTTCTCAAATCTCAGGCGGTTCAAAAACTTCTGTCGGCGGTTATGCAGAACCGGAAAAAGAAGATGAAGATTCTTCTCAATTTGATGTTATTGATAACAGACCTCTTGATGAAGTTTTAAACTGGCTTATGGAAATAGGATATCTGCCGAGTTTCTGTACTGCTTGTTATCGTGAAGGCAGAACGGGTGAAAGATTTATGGAAATTTGTAAATCAAAACAAATTCAAAACTGTTGCCACCCGAATGCAATTATTACTTTAAAAGAATATTTAGAAGATTATGCATCTGAAAAAACTAAACAAACAGGTGCAAAACTCCTTAAAGAAGAATTAAAAAATATTGAAAACGATAAAGTCAGAGAAAAAACAGCCGAAATTTTAACCCAAATAGAAAAAGGCGAAAGAGATTTCCGATTTTAAAGATTAAATATTTTGGTTGCACGCTCTAAAATGCCTAAGCAGCAAGAAATTGTTATGCCGTAATTTGTTATCGGAATATTGTTTTCTTTGGCTAAAATTATTCTTGATAAAACTTCTTTTTTGTTTGTCATGCAAGCGCCACAATGAATTATCAAAGAATATTCTTTTAAGTTTTTGGGGAAGTTATGACCTGAACAAAATTCGAAAAACAAATTTTTCTTTGTATAATTTTTCATTAATTTAGGAATTTTGACTCTTGCGATATCTTCGCAGGTTACATGATGCGTGCAGGATTCGCAAATTAAAACTTTGTCATTCTCTTTTAATTTTGAAATTTCTTTAGCGCCTTCAAAAAATTCTTTCAAGTCGCCTTTTAACCTTGCAAATAAAATGGAATAAGAAGTTAAAGAAATATTATCGGGAACGATTTCATTAACTTTTTTAAAAGCCTGAGAGTCGGTTATAACAAGTTTTGGAGGTTGTTTTAAATTGTTTAACACATTATTTAATTTTTCAGGGCTTGTAACTATTGAGTTTGCGCCAATATCTAAAACATTCCTTATTGTTCTGACCTGAGGCAAAATCAGTCGTCCTTTCGGTGCTGCTTTATCAATGGGAATAACCTGAATGACCGTATCGCCTGCGGAAATCATATCGTTTAATATTTTTTCATCATCAAAAAAATTATCCGGCATGATTTTTAAAATCATCTGTTTAATTTGATTTATATATGTCTCATCTTTTGTGTTTATTGATAAAACATCTTCGGTTATATTTTTTAATTCGGATAATTTGTCATCTGAAATATTTTGAACATCATTTTTATTTACGATAAAGCCGAAAGGAATATTTATT
>JAKSUS010000192.1 GCA_024408745.1 Candidatus Gastranaerophilales bacterium
ATTTCCCATGTCAATTCCTTGTGATTTGCATATTGTAATATCAGCATCATTCTGTTCCGCTTTATTAAAAAGCAGTTCTAACATATTAGTATCAAAAATATCATCACTATCAAGTATTGATAAATATTTGCCTTGTGCAATAGAAATACCTTGATTTCTTGATGGGGCAGCACCTTGATTTTTATTATGTATAACTTTTATGCGATTGTCTTTTTGGGCGTATTCGTCAAGAATTTTTCCAGAATCATCTTTTGAACCGTCATCAACGCAAATAATTTCAATATCTTTTAATGTTTGATTTATTATACTGTCAAGACACTCTCTTAAATATTTTTCGGTATTGTACACCGGCATTATTACTGATACTTCAGGCACTCTTTCCCCTCTTGATTCTTATTTTATTATACTAAAAATATTGTAGAACCCATATTTGTTATTTTCGCATAAAAATATATTTTTACAAATTCGTGTATATCAACACCCTAATAACATTTTAAGTATAATGATTATTTAATTCTTATTATGTTTTCTTTTGATACGACTTGTTGTTTTGCAGTATTATCATAAACGCACTTATAGCCGGCAACAAACCCCAAAAGAGCGACACAGGTCATAATGCTTTTGGAAAAACCACTCAGAGAAGATTTAGTATTTCCGAAAATTTCTTTTATCAGGCTGTTTCCCAAAGAGTTTTTAAATTCACGATTATATTCCGAATACAATTTTATTGCTTCTTTAATGCCGTCTTTTAACTGTCCGTTTTCAACAACTACAATTTTTTTATATTTACCTTCACCAAAATAGTGAATTAAATCATCCAACTTTGTAGGCTCTGTTAATTTTTCATCTTTCAAATGCTTTTCTATAACGGCCATAAAAGGTAATTTTCTGTATATTTCGTATAATTCCGGATGTTTTTCCAAAACGCTAATAAGACTTTTAGGGGAATTTGCATTGATAAATTTAGTATCAATATTTCTTTTTTTCATTTCGTCCAGCATATAATGAATAGGATTTAACATCATTCTGTCATTAATACTGTCACCTGCCGCAACTACTAAATCATTAGTTTTAACTGCTTCCCTGACGGCTTTTTTAGTATCAAATAATTTTGTTAATCCGCTATCTTCAATATCGGAAACATGAAGTTTTAAAGTGTCATCAACCAACGGTTCCATAACAAAGTAAGGTCTGCCGCCGCAAGCATTTTCTTTTTGATTAAAATAACTGTGCACTTTCATTGAATTATCACTAAAGAATTTTTGCATTTCATCGTTAATGTGTCTGAGTACATCTTTTCTTTCCGGCATAGAAGTCATATCTTTCGGGAGTACAAAAAATATTTTACAATTCCCGTCATTTCTGAATGCGACTTTCCATTCATAAGGATTATCAATATCTAAATTATTGCTTGAAAACATAGAACGCCAACCGTAATCTTTGCGACTGTGTTCGCTGCCTGCTTCAATAACCTGCAAATCATGAGCTTTAAAGAGTGCCGTTAATTTCTCTTTTATTTTTCTTCCATCCCAGCCGGTTAATTTTTTGATTTCTGCTTCTTTTGCAGGATTTGGTTGTTTATAATCAAACGGGAAATATCCGCCTTCGTAAAAATGTGCGTCTGTACCGAGTTTAATATATTCATCACTTCCGTTTTTACAAATTAATGTATCAGGGAGCGGCATCCCGAATTTTCTTTCTCTTGATATTTCCGCCATTGTTTCAAATTCCGCATAAGTTCTTCCCGTTGTGATTGTGAATTTCAAATCGTCTTTGGTTTTTGATAAAAAATCTCTGAAATCTGCAAAATATCCTCTTATTGAATCAACAAAATGTGAATGTTGATTTTTCGTAAAATCAGAATGACTTTCAGGCATATAGGTTTTGTCAAAATCGGAAAACAAATGAACCTTGCCCGAAGAAAAATTTAGATTTTTGTTGTTAACAGTTGTTAGTGCAGAAATTTTCATAATGAATCAATAACTTTTTTATTATTACAATAGTAATACGAGAATATTCAAATTGCAATTACTTATTCATTTGTTTGCCAAAAAAATTTACATGCTAAAATTGTTTTATGGAAAAACGAATAATCGGTTTTTGGGGTGTCCCGAACCAAGATATAATTAATGAATATAAAACAAAATTCCCTGAACATAAATTTGTTGATTTATGTATGCTTTATGGTGCACCGAAAACAACTATTTTACCTGACACCACTTGCAAAATAATTTCAAATATCATGGATAATTCCATATATTTTAAAAACAAAATTGATTGCATTATCGCATCAGTCGGTATGGAAAAATGCGATTCAGGCCGTTTCGTTGCAAGAATTTTAAAAGATATGGGGTATAACATTATTTTTTCAAA
>JAKSUS010000193.1 GCA_024408745.1 Candidatus Gastranaerophilales bacterium
AAACCCGAAAATTAAAATTTCGGGCTCTCTGTAACTATAACAAATTACTCTCTATTCTCTAATTCTTACCTTGCGGTTCTTGCTCTCTTAATATTGTTAGCTAAGCCGCTTGCTAAATCACTGCGGCCGCTTCTTTCGTAAATCTTAGCCATTGATTCTAAAAATTTCACGTTATCAATTCTTACTTCATTTTTTCTGACATCTTCTCTTAATTCTTGTTTAGTAGCAGTAGCTACTCTCATTGGTTTTCTTGTTGTACCTGTTGCAGCACTCAATACATCTCTTTGAAGCGGTGTGCTTTGAATTTTAAATGAATTGTTGCTTGCATTTGCAGGTTGATTGCCATAGGCTCTCAAACCGTAGTTTTGTCTTTGAGCTGTCGGTTGTTGCGGTTGAATGGTTCTTCTTTGTGGTTGTAGTTGAACAGCTTTTGGTGAAATTGTTGTTCTTGTTTGAGAGCCTAAACCTTCGGCAATAAGACCTTCTTTTCTCGCCAACGCTTGTTTTAACAATGTATTTTCTTTATCTAAATTATCATCATTACCGATTTTTACATTAACTTTTCTTTGAGGACGGTTTTTAAGATTTGTCATTACCAAAAATCCGAACATCAAAGCAAAGCATAAAATCCAACCTAAATTAGCTGAAGATAATAAACTTCTTAAACTTTGAGAATTTTTGATACTTCTTAATAACCAAATCAAACCTGATTCACTTGCTTCTGCTTCAATATCTCTGACAGGTGCATAAGAATGCATAGGAAGATTTACAAATACTGTGTTCTCATAGTTTTTAGGTGTTTTTTCAATTTCATTATTTAATGAAACCTTGCTTTGACCTGCTTCTTTTCCGTTAATTTCAATTTCTAAATTGTTTGCTTTCGGTTTTAAAATGACATTTTCAATTCCGTCTGCATCTTTGTAAACCGTATTTGCATCTTTTGCAACCTTTGTGTTTTTTAAGTCCAAAACCAATTTATCTGAAGTTGCTTCTTTTGTTTGGACATTTGTAGCCGTATCAGTATTTAATACAATGTCATAACCTTTACCTTCTGTTGAAGAAATTTCAACTCCGTTTAGTGTTGTACTTTCTGCTAAACTTGGTGCAGAAGTCATAATTGCAGCAATAAAAATCATGCTTGCTGAGATTTTAGTAATTTGTTGATGTAATTTGTTCATGTTACTCCACCTACTCCCCGTTTCGTATATATAAAATGATACTTGTTTTTCGTTTTATTCACATCAATCTTGAGATATATCTTCTTTATAGACCATGTGGTCTATTTATGAGAAAACTTTCGTACAATATTTTTCATGTATAATTTAAATATAATTATTTATATGAGAGCGGAACTATGAATGAGAATTTATTAAATATTAAAGATGAAGATTTTATGAATACTGTTGATTTGCATTTTCATACAACTCATTCTGACGGAAAAAATACTCCTGATGAGATGTTAAATGCTTATAAAGGAAAAGGCTTTAAAAAATTATCGATTACAGACCATAACCGAATGAGTGCCTATAAAGATTTAAACGTTCCCGAAGGCATTGAACTTATTAAAGGTATTGAATTTGATTGCTGGGACGGATATGTTTTTATGCATATTTTAGGTTATAACATTGATACGGAAAATGAAAAATTAAAAAAACTTTGTGCAAAAAATAAACTCGCCGCAACAAATGACATTATAAGATTTATCAACCACAGAAGCGCAAAAAAAGTTATCAAAGCAATTAAAGAAGCAGGCGGAACGGCAATTTTAGCACACCCTGCATGCTGTTGGAGTTTGAATATTAAAAAGACAATTCAAAAACTTATTTCATACGGACTTGACGGCATTGAAACAAATTATTATTATCGCAGACACAGAGCTTACACAAAATTTTATTCAGCAGAAGAAATCAAAAAAATCGGTGATGAATTAGGCATTTTGCAAACCGGCGGAAGCGATTCTCATTCCGTTGAAGCAATAATTAAAAAGAATTAAGCATTTTAATATTAGTAAAAAAGAACTTGATTTTTTGTTGTATAATATTTTTGCAAATAAATATAAAAGGAGTTGCCCATGTTTCAAGTTTATACCGAAAAAGATCATTCAAATTTAACAAAAACAATGATTGCAGAAATTGCTGATATTGATGAAGCTATTGATTTTGCACAAAAAGCAATTGAAGGTAAACCGGGTTTAAGATACATTGTTGAAGAAACAACAGGTGTATTTAACAGCTATGGTGAACAAATAGCTACTGTCGTCGAAGAAAGCGACTAACGATTAACCTTGAAAATAAATTGTCAGCAAGTATAATTTATTTATACTTGTAATGGTGGTTTCATCATACAAAACAAATGCGCTTGTA
>JAKSUS010000194.1 GCA_024408745.1 Candidatus Gastranaerophilales bacterium
AGAAAGAAAAAAAGTACTTAGAATACATATTAGTTTAATTGTAATTGCCATTTTAGTATTTGTTGCGGGGATTTGCTGGATGATTATTAATAATTCCTCGCAAGGTACTGCTTTTGTTTTTTTAATTATTTTTAATTTACTTTTGATATTTCTTGTTAATAATGATTCTAAAAAATTTGAAGATAAAATTAAAAAAATTCTTTTACCTGTAACGTTAAAAAACATTGCCGGAAATAAAGGAGAAATATTTTGGACAAGCAGCAGAGAAGATGTGTTGGAATCTGATATTTATAATAAAATTAATTCTGAAATAAATAACAATAATAATAATATTTCTCAGGCTGATTTGGATTTATTTAAACAAACTAATGATAATTTTTCTTCAGTTTTATTTAATAAATATTGTGATTATGATGATAAATTTTACGGACATTATTGTAATATTATGTTTAATAATATTGAGTTTGATGAAGTTGAACACCATGGCAGACATTCAACAACTTTTATTAAAGGTAATGTTTTAGAAATACCTTTAAATATCAGTTACAAAAATAAATTAGTTATTAAAGATAAAAAAGTATTTGTCAGTTCCTTATGGGAAAGCAGAATTTTAGATAAATTAAAAAATATTAATTCCAATATTATATTTAATAATCCAAAATTAAAAATATTTACCGATAACATTAACGGAATTGAAGAAGTTTTGACTCCTGATTTTATTGGTTTTATAAACAGTTTACCCGAAAAATATACAGTTGCTGTCGCGCAAGGTGATTTGTATATAATTTCAAATTCAAAGAAAGATAAATTTAAAATGGGTTCTCTGTATAAAAAAGTTGATGATATTAAACAGTATGATAAATTTCAAAGAGATTTACTTGAAGTTTTAGATATTGTTGAAAAAGCATCATTTTTGAAATTCGCAAAGAAAATCGAAGAAGATGAAGTATAAGTATAAATATATATATATAAAATTTTTATAAAGTAATATATAAAATTTTTTCTGTCGTGGTAAAATTTAAAATTGAGAAAAGAGTTTATTAATATTGGAGAAAAATATGAACAAATATGTAGAAAAAGTTTTAGAGGAAGTAAAAGCAAAAAACATAAACGAACCTGAATTTATACAAGCAGTTGAAGAAGTTTTGACAACTTTAGAACCTGTTGTTGAAAAACACCCTGAATATGAAAATATCGCACTTTTAGAAAGACTTGTTGAACCGGAAAGAATAATAACTTTTAGAGTTCCATGGGTCAATGACAAAGGCGAAACCAAAGTAAACAGAGGATACAGAGTTCAGTTTAACGGTGCAATAGGACCTTATAAAGGTGGTTTAAGACTTCACCCAAGCGTAAATCAAAGTATTATGAAGTTCTTGGCATTTGAGCAGGTTTTCAAAAACTCTTTAACAAGTTTGCCAATCGGTGGCGGTAAAGGCGGAAGCGACTTTGACCCGAAAGGCAAATCAGATAACGAAATTATGCATTTTTGTCAAAGTTTTATGACAGAATTATGCAAATATATCGGACATAATTTAGACGTTCCGGCAGGTGATATCGGAGTTGGTGCAAGAGAAATCGGATACTTGTTCGGTCAATACAGAAGAATTAGAAACACTTATGAAGCAGGCGTTTTGACAGGTAAAGGTTTAGAATACGGCGGTTCACTTGCAAGACCTCAGGCAACAGGTTTTGGTCTGATGTACTTTATGCGTGAAATGTTAAAAGCAAACAATATGTCTTTACAAGGTAAAACAGCAGTTATTTCAGGCTCAGGTAACGTTGCAATTTATGCCTGCGAAAAAGCACAAAGTTATGGTGTAAAAGTTTTAGGCATGAGCGATTCTAACGGTTGTATCTACGATGAAAACGGTATTGATTTAGCAACCGTTAAAGAAATCAAAGAAGTTAAAAGAGGAAGAATTAAAGAATATTTAGAAAAACACCCTAACGCAAAATATATTGAAAATGTTAAAGGTCAAACTCCTGCAATATTTACAATAAGAGCAGAATTAATACTTCCTTGTGCAACTCAAAATGATATTAATTTAGAAACAGCAAAATTATTAGTTTCAAACGGCGCACTTGCAATCGGTGAAGGTGCAAACATGCCATGTTCAAATGATGCCGAAAAATATTTCCTTGAAAACAAAGTTTTGGTTGCTCCTGCTAAAGCGGCTAATGCAGGCGGAGTTTCCGTAAGCGCTTTAGAAATGTCTCAAAACTCAATGAGATATTCATGGAGTTTTGAAGAAGTTGATAAAAAATTAGATGATATTATGGTTAATATCTTTAAAGCTTGTAAAAATGCTTCAGATGAATATGGTTATGGAACAAACT
>JAKSUS010000195.1 GCA_024408745.1 Candidatus Gastranaerophilales bacterium
ATTTACTCAAAATGTTTTCGATACCTGCAAGTTCAAGTACAGAACGAACTGCACCGCCTGCAATAACACCGGTACCCATTGATGCGGGTTTAAGAACTACGCTGCCTGCACCACTTCTTCCTGTTGAAATGTGAGGAATTGTTGTTTTAAATACAGGGACTTCAATAGAGTTCTTTCTTGCATCTACTACTGCTTTTTGGATAGCGCCGACTACTTCACTTGATTTCCCACAGCCAACACCAACATGACCTTTTCCGTCACCTGCTATTACTACTGCACGAAAACTAAGCTTTTTGCCACCTTTAACAACTTTAGTGACTCGGCGAACTTGAACCACGCGTTCTGTCCAATCAGAAGCCGGTTTTTCTGTTTTTTGTTCTTTACGGGATTTTCTTTCCCCTCTGCCTGCTTTAGAAGCTCTTAATACTCTTTTCTTTGGAGCAACTTCTTCAGTAACTTCTTCTGCTACTTCGTCAACAGTTTCTTCAACTGTTTCTTCAGTAACTTCGGTAACTGTTTCTTCAGACGTGTCTTGAACATTTTCGTTTTTTTCTTCTTCTAACACGGTTTTTTACCTTTCTTAGTTTTACTAACTTTTATTATTTTTGCACACGCAAAAATAACTGCGTCCTTCGCAATTATTATCAAACCGTAAACATGATTAAATTGCAAGAGGATGTTATTAGTTTACAGATTAAAGGTGAAATGTGAATAGTTATTAAAAGTCTGAGAAAGGAGTTTTTAACCTGTATATTATTTATGTTAGTATAAATTTATGAACGAATTATTGCAAAAACTTGAAAAAGAACATATCTTATCAAAAAAAGAATTGATTATACTGTTGGAAGATAATGAAATTAATTCCGAATTATTTGATTTGGCAAATAAAACCAGAGAAAAGCATGTCGGTTCAAAGGTTCATTTAAGAGGCTTACTAGAATTTTCAAACGTTTGTTCAAACAATTGCAAATATTGCGGATTAAGAATTGATAATAAAAATATTGAAAGATATAATCTGACTTTTGATGATATTTTATATTCTGCAAATATTGCTAAAGAAGCAGGATATAAAACATTAGTTCTTCAATCAGGTGAAAATCAGGCATATCCAAGGAAACAAATGAAAGAAATCATTTCGAAATTAAAAAAAATGGATTTCGCAATAACCTTGAGCTTAGGTGAAAAAACTTTTGAAGAATATAAAAATTATAAAGAAGCAGGTGCCGACAGATATTTATTAAGAATAGAAACAACCGATAAAGAATTATATAAAAAAATGCACCCAAATATGAGTTTTGAAAACAGAGTACGTTGTTTAAAAGATTTAAAAGAATTAGATTATGAAGTCGGAAGCGGATTTTTAATTGGTCTACCGGAACAAACAATATCTTCTTATGCTGATGATTTGTTATTTTTAAAACAAATTGAAGTTGATATGGCAGGAATTGGTCCTTTTATTCCCAATCCTGATACACCACTTGCAAATGAAAACGAAGGAAACTTTTTATTAGCCTTGAAAATCATGTCAATAATGAGATTATTATTACCGGATATCAATATCCCTGCTACTACTGCTATGGAAGTATTAAAACCCGACGGACAAATTATTGCACTTCAAAGTGGTGCAAATGTTATAATGCCAAATATAACCAAACCGGTTTATCGGGAAAAATATTCTTTATATCCGGGAAAAAATTCCAATGATAATATTGCTAAAGAAAATTCGGAAACAATTAAGATAAAATTACAAAATATAAATAGGGGTATTTCTGAAGATTTCGGTATATCAAATGCATATTTAATAAAAAAAAGCACTTTCTAAAAGGAAGTGCTTTTTCTTGGATATAATATGGATAAATGGATTAGCCGATAAATTCTCTTTGTTCTTCTTTTTCTTTTTGAGCATATTGATTTCTTACTGTATTTTCTGTTGCTTGATATTCTGCTGTTGATGTTTCTGCTGATTCTGATGCTGTTTCATATTCTTTATTTGCATTTTCAGTTTTTTCTGATGCTTTGTCTAATTTATCTTTAACAGTTTTAAGTTTTGCTTCAGTTTCTTTTAACATTGCTTCAATACTTGTTAAGAATAATTGAGCATCAGCAACTTTTTGAGTTAATGTTGCGTTTTCTAAAGTTAAACCTGTTTGAACATAAACTGCTTCAGCAAGTTGATTGGTAATATTTTCTAAATTATTTTTTTCATTTTCTAATTCTAATTCAACTTGTGCAATTTGAGCATCATAATTAGCAATTGCTTGTGCTTTCGCTGCTTTTTCATTATCAAGTTTAGTTTGTGCATTTTTTACATTGTTATTTGCTTCAAGTCTAAGATTG
>JAKSUS010000196.1 GCA_024408745.1 Candidatus Gastranaerophilales bacterium
GATTGTAGATAAAAGGTATAATTTTGAATATTTCTCAAACAAAAAACGACTGTTAATTACAGTCGTTTTTTCTATGGGTTAAATAAAAACTAAAATTCTATGCTTCTTCTTTCTTTAACATTGATTGAACTTTTGCAATAAGTTCGTCACCTTTTTTCTGTAAGTCGCCAACAACGACTTCTGCTTTTTCTTTAATTTCTTTTAAAGAATCTTCAGTTTTATCATAAATTTCTGATGAAGTTTTTGCAAGAATTTCTCTTGTTTCTTCACCTGTTTTTGGTGCTAATAAAAGTCCTGTTAAGGCGCCGACTGCACCACCTACAATAAAACCTGCTAAAAATTTTCCTGCTGACATAATTTTTCTCCTTTTATAAACTGATAACGTTTTATTTTTTTCTAAATAATTTGTAACCTGCTAAAAATCCGCCCAAAACAGAGGTAAGTAATCCTTTTAGTTTGCTTGTTGCGCCAAAAGCCATATTATAAGCTGTTCCAACTGTTGACTTTACTGCAGTTAGTTGTTTGTCAACGCCGCTTGCAAGTCCGTTAATGCTTTCTAAGGCTTTTTTTATTTCTTCTAAAGTCGGATTAAGTTCTTTTTGAACAGTTTCTGATAATTTTGTGTATGATTTAACCAATTCTCTTAAATCTATTAAAAGCATAATGACAAAAACTGTTATAACTATAAATAATGGTATACAGGTCGCCGTTAATATTATTAACAATATAGTTAATGTGTCTTCCATTCGTTTTTCCTTTCTTTACAGTTCGCCTTTAAGGCTTTTTGATTCTTTGATTTTTGCATTCGCTAATTTTTTAGCTTTTAAAGAGTCTTGTATATCTTCAATAATATTCTCAATAGAAGCTTTTGTTTGTTCAATTGAATTTATACTTTTTCTTTTTGCGCATTCTATTTTTTTCGGAAATTTATTTTTAATGACTTTTATCTTATGAATTAAATCGGCTCTTGTTTCTTCACCTGATTTTGGTGCATAAAATATGCCGCCGATTATACCACCGATGACACCGGCTAAAAGTCCGAGTCCGAAACATAAAGAATTGTCTGTTTCTTTTGCCATGACATACTCCAAATAATGTACTTTTTAAGTATAGCAGATTTTCAAAAAATTACTACCCCATGTGGCTAAAATTCCCTGTGCAATAATATCTGCAAGGTTTTTTGTGTTTATTTTAAATAATTGCCTCTAATTGAACAATTTTATATAATGTACTTATAAAATTATTTGATTTGAGGTATAAATTATGAGAAGTGATGAAGTAAAACAAGGTTTAGACAGAGCGGCACACCGTTCTTTATTAATGGCAACAGGTGTTTCAAAAGAACAATTCAAAGCACCGTTTATTGGTATTGCAAGCAGTTTTTCCGACCTTGTCCCGGGTCATATCGGAATGAGAGATTTAGAAAGACAAATTGAAAAAGGTATTCATACCGGCGGTGGACAGTCATTCGTTTTTGGTGTTCCTGCCGTTTGTGACGGTATTGCTATGGGGCATTGCGGAATGAGTTATTCACTTCCGTCAAGGGATTTAATTGCCGATTGCGTTGAAAGTGTTGCTCAGGCTCATCAACTTGACGGTCTTGTTTTGCTTTCAAACTGTGATAAAATTACCCCGGGTATGATTATGGCTGCATTGAGATTAAATATCCCATGCGTACTTGTAACTGCAGGACCAATGATGGATGGTTTTTGTGAAAATCAACGTTTAACAATGGTTAAAGGTACATTTGAAGCGACAGGAAAATATGCAACAGGACAAATAACATTAGAAAAATTAAAAGCAATGGAATTAGAGGCCTGCCCGAGCGCAGGTGCATGTCAGGGGTTATATACAGCAAATACTATGGCTTGTTTAAGTGAAGTTATGGGAATAAGCATGCCTGATTGTGCGGCAGCAGGTGCAACAAGTGCAAAAAAACGCAGAATTGCTTTTGAAAGTGGTGTTTTAATTAACGAATTAATTAAAAATGACGTAAAACCCAAAGATATTATTACAAAAGAATCAATGAGAAATGCAATCATAACAGATTTGGCATTAGGCGGTTCTACAAACTCAATTTTGCACTTATTGGCAATCGCAAATGAAGCAGGAATTGATTTGACATTAGATGATTTTGGTGAATTAAGTAATTATTATCCTACTCCATATATTAACCTTAGTTTATGTATAAGGTATATGTGGAGTGCAAAAGATAAAGCATTTTATATATTTGAAATAGCAAAAATTTATCAAAAAAATATATTATTTGACGAAGCAATAATAAAATTTCAAGAAGTAATAGAGAAGACAACATCATTTAATCGAAAAATT
>JAKSUS010000197.1 GCA_024408745.1 Candidatus Gastranaerophilales bacterium
GATGTTAATGCAGTATCAAAAAATGATGGTGAAACTGCTTTAATATTAGCGGCACGATATAATGCAATAGAGCATGTACTTGAATTAATTGATGCAAAAGCAGATTTGAATATTAAGGACAAAAATGGTAAATCGGCATTGAGCTATGCTGTATCTTGGGCATACAGAGGGGAACCTGAATTACAAAAGATATTAATATCGGCCGGTGCTGATAAATCAGATTACAAAATGGAATTTGAACCTGACGAAACAGGTGAGTTGCAATTAATGTTATCAAAGATTCATTGCTAAAATTATGGCAACTAACTTATTTTGTATTTTGATTTGTTGGGCAAGTATGCCAAACCTACAAACTATTTCTAACTCACTTAATAGAAAAATAATAAATAATTATTATAATTTATTTTATGAATAAATTAATAAAATATATAAAATCAACTTTTAATTATGCTGTTGATCTTGATGCAAAACAGTATTCGACTAATGCTAAATTAAAATTGTTATCCAAGTCAAAATATTATGTTTATATTACTCCGATAACTTTTCCTTTGTTAAAGGATAAATTAAGAGAAAATACAGAACTTGTGAAAACTGCCCTTAATGAGTGGGCTAATGCTTTAGATAATAAAATAAATTTTGAAATAATTAATACTATGCATAATGCGGATATTAAACTGTATTGGGTTAAAGAAAACAGAACTTTTGCAGGTATGCAATACAGAGAAGAAAATGCTAATTTGCATACTCTTTGCGTTTCAATCGGGATTATGAATATTGATTATTGTCCTTATTCTGCAAACGAAATTTATAAAATAATTTTGCATGAATTTGGTCATATATTTGGCTTAGGACATTCTGACGATATTAATGATGTAATGTGTGCTGACTGGAATAAGGCTGACAAAATTTCCGAAAATGATAAATTAGTTTTAAATCTTATATATTCAATTGGTGATAAAAAATCATATTTTGAGTCAGAAAATTATATAAAAGAGTATCTTTATAAAAAACAAAATTCAAACAGAATTATTGCAACTAACGGGACAAATTTATTGAATAACTTAATTGATATAGCAAAATTTAAAAAATATTTGATAGTAAAATCAATATAAATAATTATGTGCATACTATAACATATCGTTGTCATCACTATAAAATAAATGCTATAATATATTAGAAAAGTAAGGAGATTATTATGGAAAATATTTGGCAAAAATACGCAAAAGTTTTAGTAAATTATTCAACCTCAGTAAAAAAAGGTGATAAAGTTATAATCAGAGCGGAAGCACAGGCGCAACCGCTTGTTAAGGCTGTTTATGAAGAAGTTTTGAAGCAGGGTGCTTATCCGATTTTGAGAATTTCTCTTGATGAAATCAATAACAGTTATTTTAAATATGCAACTGATGAGCAACTTGATTATGTTGATGAATTTGTAAAATTTGAGTACGAAAAAGCAGATGCTTTGATTGCAATCAGTGCGCCTTATAATACCAAGGCTCTCTCAATGGTGCCGTCTGAAAAACAGGCAAGACGCTCTAAAGCAACAAAACCTCTTTCAACTTTAATGCTTTCACGTTCCGAAAAAGGCGAATTAAATTGGGTTATTTGTAATTTCCCGACTAATTCAAGAGCGCAGGAAGGCAAAATGTCTTTGGAAGAATATACGGACTTTTTATTTAGCACTTGTTTCTTAAACGAGCCTGATCCTGTTGCAAAATGGCAGGAAATGGAAAAAACGCAAAGCAGAATTGCCGATATTTTAACTTCAAAATCAAAAATCCGTTATGTCGGTGAAAAAACAGATATAACTTTCTCCACAAAGGGCAGAAAGTGGATTAGTTGTTCAGGTAAAAATAATTTTCCTGATGGTGAAATCTTTACTTCGCCTGTTGAAGACAGTGCAAATGGTACCGTTTATTTTGACTTCCCTGCAATTTACAGAGGAAATGAAGTTAATAACATCACAATAACTTTAAAAGACGGTAAAGTTGTTGAAGCTCATGCAGAGAAGAACGAAGAATTTTTGCAAAAAATGTTAAACCTTGATGAAGGGGCAAGTTTTGTAGGTGAAATTGCAATCGGTACAAACACAAATGTTACGCATACAACAGGTGATATTTTGCTTGATGAGAAAATCGGCGGTTCAATTCATATTGCATTTGGCGCTTCATATCCCGAAACCGGCGGAAAAAATGAATCCGGCTTGCATTGGGATATCATTAAAAATATGAAAAACGGTGGTAAAATTTATGCTGATGACGAATTAATTTACGAAAACGGAAAATTTATAATTTAATTTAAAAAAAG
>JAKSUS010000198.1 GCA_024408745.1 Candidatus Gastranaerophilales bacterium
TGCATCCAAAAAGAAAATGGCACATAGCCAAACATCTTTTAAAGGTGCAGGGAAAGTTGCGACAGATCTTGCAACGATTACTAAAGATTTGTCTTGGTTTCATAAAGGACTTTTGTCTGCCGAAAAATTAAAGGGTGAATTTATTAACGCAATTATAACAGCAGTTGGTACAGCTTGCGTTGCGCCTATATTTATTGCATACAATCCTTTTTCTAAAGAAGATAAAGAAACAAAAAAATATTCCGCATGGCGCCAACCAATTTCAGCTGTCATTCAGTTCTGTGCAACTTTAGCAATACTTAAACCTTTTGATAATTTTATGAATAAAAAAGCAAGTGAAGGTGAATTTAAAGATGCTAATTTGAAATCAGCGCCAATTGACAGTTATGTAGCTAAGAAAATAAGAAAAGAACACCCTGAATACAGTACTGTTCAATTAAATAAAGCAGTTGAGGAATATAAGAAAAAAGTATTTAATGAAGCAGTTATAGAAGCCAAAGAAAAATATAAATTTGGCACAGAAATAGAAAACGATTCATTAATGGGCAAAAAAGAATTTGAAGATATGCTCAAAAAATTAAAAGATGATAAGTCTAATCCGTTAAAAGGACTTAGCAGCAAACAAATTGATGAATTGGCAACCAAAAAAACAATGCAATCAATACAAGACAGAATAACAGGTACGGCAAATGAAATTAATGAAATTATATCAGGTCGAAAAGGTTCTACTGTTGGTTCAATTTTAGAAAATTTGGACGCAGAATTGAGTAAACCTAATATAGAAAGTGCAAGAAAAAATATTTTAACTGACGTAGTTGAACAATTCGAAAATCTTGGACGAGACACCAATATAGCAGGATTAAAGAAAGAATTTGGTAATAATCTTGCTGAAATTACTCATAGTATGAAAGTGCGTCAACTCGTTAAAGCAACAGGAGAAAATGCAAAACATGTCTTTGAAAGAACAAAGTTATGGGCAGGCATGGTCGTTGCACTCCTTGTATTACCATTCGCTTGTACTGCATTAAATTATTTGTATCCACGACTTATGGAAATAATAATGCCTGAAACAGCGAAAAAGAAAAAGGCGCAACAATCTCCAACTCCAAAAGCAGGGAAGGAGGTTAAGGCATAATGGCAATGTTAGTTAATGCAATAAACAAATTCACAGCATCAAAAGCAGGCAAGTTCTTAACCGGAATAAAAGCACCCTGCACATTAGCAACAATTACAACACTTTCTTGTGTATCAAAAGATGCTGTTAACTGCGCATTCTACACTTGGCAATCGTGCACTAACAAAAGAATACCTGATGATAAAAGAAATTTTGTAGCAGGTTTAGATTTATCAAACGGTATTTTGAACGTAACTTTACAACTAGGAGCAGGCTTATTATTTGACAAAGTGGTATTCCCTAAATTGTATGATGATTTTATCGGTAAAAAATGTTTTGAAAAATTACCTCAAAAACTTGTAGAAAAATATAAAGATTTAAGTCTTGCAAAAGCAGAACAACATACTAAATTACTTAACAAGTTAGCAAGAAACGGACTTATGGTTATAGGTACTTTGGTCTTAACCCAAATTTTGGTTAAGAGAGTTCTTGTACCTTCAATTGCGACACCTATGGCGACTTATTTTAAAGAAAAATTTGATAAAAACCATCCAAAACAAATTAATGCACAACAACCACAAGGAGATGTTGTTACTTTTGAAAACAGAAGTGAAAATGTAACAAATTCTCAAGAAAACCAAAATTTACCTGACTGTTATAAAACTTTTGTGAAATAATAGTTATGTAATTAGTTTGTTTAAGAGAGCATGAAATGAATATTTTTAAAGGGATTGCAAATTTTTATAAAGAACCTCCTGAAGCTGAGCCTATTACCGATAAAGAACAAATTGATAAAACATATGCAAAATGGCGAATGCGAATATTTTTATCAATGTTTTTCGGGTATATAATTTTTTATACCTGCAGAAAAAACTTATCTGCAGCAATACCTGCTTTACACCAACATTTAGGTTATTCAATGACCGAACTCGGTATTTTAAGCAGTTCGTTATATTTTACTTATGCAGCAGGAAAATTTATCAACGGAGTTATTGCAGATAATACAAACGCTAAAAAAATATTACCGACGGCATTATTTATTTCGGCTTTAGCAAATATACTTTTTGTCTTGGCAGCATATTTAATTCCTGCAGAAACAAAAATAACAGTATTCGGACTTCCACCGTTCTCTGTTCTGTTATGGTTTTTAGCATTTTTATGGCGTGTAAACGGTTCGCTTCAATCCAT
>JAKSUS010000199.1 GCA_024408745.1 Candidatus Gastranaerophilales bacterium
GGGTCTTCTCCGCCTGCAATCATTTTCGCAAGCCAATAAATTGCAGCATCAGGGTCTGAACCTCTCATTGATTTTTGATAAGCAGACGCAATATCGTAATGCTCATCAATTCCATATCTTATTGCTTTACTTTGTGCAAGTTCTTCCAATATTTTTAAAGTTAAATGTCTTTCGCCGTTTTCGTTTACATCACTTGCAAAATAAGAGTTTTCTACAAGATTTAATGCACTTCTTGCATCACCTCTTGCATAGTTTAAAATAAATTCTCCAAACTCTTTATCAAGTTCAATTTTGCCGAATTTATCCATTAAATAACGATAACCGCGTCTTATGATTTTAAGCATGGCTTCATCTTCAAGAGGTGTTAATCTCAAAACCTGTGTTCTTGAAATAAGTGCCGGAATAACTTGAAATGAAGGGTTTTCTGTGGTTGAGCCGATTAAAAACAAAGTGCCGTTTTCTAAATGAGGCAAAAGTGCATCTTGTTGAGTTTTATTATAACGGTGAATTTCATCAATAAAAACAATGGTTTTTCTTCCTGCTCTTAAACTTTCTTTTGCTTTTTCAACCGTTTCTTTAATGTCTTTTATACCTGAATTTACTGCCGATAATTCAATAAAATCACTATCCGTTTCACTTGCAATAAGTCTTGCCAAAGTCGTTTTTCCGCACCCCGGAGTTCCCCAAAGGATAAAAGAAAATAATCTTTTTGAACTTAACAAATTTCTTAATGCACCGTTTTCTGCTATAATTTGATTTTGACCGAAGTATTCTTTCAAAGTTTTAGGTCTTAAAACTTCGGCAAGAGGAATTTGTTTATTTTGTTCTTCTAAACTGTCAAATAAATTCATAGTTGAGGTACCTTAAAAAATGAAATTCTTAAAAATATTACTTTCCATTACTTTAATTTTAATCTTATCATCCTGTAAAGTAAATAACAAAGATGAAAATGTTAAGACGTTAGAATTTTGGACACTTCAACTTGAATCATTCAGACCTTATTTAACGGAAGTTATATCAGAATATGAAAAACTACACCCTGATATTAAAATTAAGTGGGTTGATATTCCTTTTTCGGAGGGTGAAAAAAGGACTTTGGCATCTGTTATGAGCAATAATACTCCTGATGTTGTTAATTTAAACCCTGATTTTTCCGCAACTTTGGCAACAAGAAAAGCGCTTGTTAATATTGAAGAATATACTAATCAAGAAACGTTAAATAATTATTTGCCTCAAACAATAAATAACTTAACTTATAACGGGCATGTTTTTGGTATTCCATGGTATTTAACAACATCTGTTACTTATTACAATAAAAAATTAACAGATAAAATTTCAACCCATTTGCCACAAAATTATTTAGATTTAAAAGTTTTTGCAAAAGAAGCAAAAGAAAAAACAAATATTTATGCAATAATGCCGACAATTTGCGAAAGCGGTAATTTATTAAAAATCTTTAATAAATACGATTCAATCAATTATACCGATAAAGGTTTGAACTTTAACAATGAAAAGTCAAGAGAGATTTTAGAATTATTTAAATATCTTTATCAAAACGATTTAATCCCTAAAGAATCAGTAACACAAACTCACAGAGAAGCATTAGAACAGTTTATGAGCGGTCAGACTGCAATATTGGTTTCCGGTACAAACTTTTTAAATACCATAAAAGATAATGCACCTGAGGTTTATTCAAATCTTGATATTTACCCTCAATTAACAGGTGATAATAAAAAATCGGATTTTTCAATGATGAACTTAATCATTCCTTTAAAAGCAAAACACCCTAAAGAAGCTGTTGATTTTGCATTATTTTTAACAAATAAAGAAAATCAGTTAAAATTTTCAAAACTTGCCCCTGTATTTCCTTCGCAAACGGAAAGTTTAAACGATAAATATTTTTCCGTAAATTCAAATGATTTAGAACAAAAAATAAGATACATAGGTGCAAAAGGTTTAAACAATTCTGTTACTCCGATTATCATTCAGAAAAATCATTCGTTATTAAATGAAATTGTTGATGAGATGACACAAAAAGTTTTGTTAAATGCTGAAGATTTAACTAAAGCAACCGAAAAAGCACAAAAAGAATGGGAAGAAATAAATTCAAGTAAATAAGAACTTGTTTGTATTGTAAATATATCTTAGCATTTAATAAAATTTTTAAAAAATCACTTGTGAAGTAAAAAAAACCATGTCATAATATAAACAGTTAGATATTGAATTAAAAATAAAATATGAATACAGATATATCATAACTGAATATAAATAAAACGCAGACAC
>JAKSUS010000002.1 GCA_024408745.1 Candidatus Gastranaerophilales bacterium
CAAATGAAAATGATGTAGTACTTGACCCTTTTTGCGGTTGTGGAACTACATTATTAGAAGGTTTAAAATTAAACAGGAATGTCATAGGAATTGATTTAAGTCCAATAGGTATTTTATGTGCAAAAGTAAAAACCTCTAAATTTGATTTTGAAAAGATTATTAAATATTCTGATAGGGTTTTAAATGTAAATTCATCTAATTTTAATATACCTGATTTTCCAAATAGAGAAATGTGGTTTAATTCTCAAGTTTTAAAAGAATTAGGGATGCTAAATTATAATATTCTGAACATTGAAGATACAAAATATAGAAATTTGTTTTATCTAATATTGCTGTCTATATTAAATAATTGTTCAAGAAAACGCAAAACTTGGAATTTAGGATATATAGCTGATAATTGTATGCCAAATATAGATAGAAAGGTCGATGTAGTAAAACTTTATAAGCAACAATTAGAACTTTTGAAAAAAAGAAAAAATTTTATAAAAAATACTTCTAATAATACTGTGGAATGTATTGAATCGGATATAATGAACACAAATATAGCCGGAGTTGATTTAGTCGTAACATCTCCTCCGTATCCTTTTGCCGTTGATTTTATACGATATCATAGGCTTGCACTTTATTGGATGGGAAAACCAGTAGAAGAATTATCAAACAAAGAAGTTGGTGCAAGAAATAAAAGAAATAAAAAAAATTGTGAAAATGAATTCTTTGATCAAATGGAACTAATATATTTACACATTATGGAAATGACTAAATCAAAAGGCTATTGGTGTATGACTATTGGTGATACGACAAGATGTCATGTAAAAATAAATTTTGTAAATTGGACAATAAAATTATTTGAAAAAAACAATTGGAAATTGGTTAAAAAAAGTTATAGGTATCTTAAACAACAAACAATGGCACAAAAAAGAATAAAAACTGAATCAATTTTAATTTTTCAAAAATTGTAGTTTTTAAATTAATCATAAACAATTATGAAATTTCGATTTGCATCTCCTCATAATGATAATTTTGGTTAAAAACCGACTCGTGGGTACATCAAAATCCCTGTTAGAAACAGTGAAAATTGCAAGTTAATATAAAACAATGCGGAAATAATTATATATTCCCGCTCAATTTACTTATTTTAGCGACAAATCGCTATCTGTTACAACTGTTATATTTATCACTAAGTTTTTCGTTAATTGCCATAAGCAGGTAAATTACGTAAAAAACCAAAATAAAACTTATTAATCCTGCCCATAAAACACCTAAGCCTGCCCAAATGCCTTGTGCTGAAATCATAGTAATTGTTGAAATAATTAAACCTACAATGGTTACAATCGCCATAATATCAACGAATATGCTGCCAAATTTAACAATAAAATTTTTCATAAAAATCTCCTTTTTTCTGACTATATTAGTTTAATATATTGCACGCAAAACGCTATTAGCCTGTCGGGTATAATCAGGGTGAAAAAGAATATAATTATATAAAAGTAAGTCGGCTTCAGGAAACCGACTTACTAAATATAAATATAGATTAACTTACGCTGCTTTTTTTGCCTGGCTTAATATTTCAGATGATTCTTTTTCTATTTGCGGCTCTAATTCATTTAGCCTCTTATCACATTTGCTCTTTGCGCTCATATAATCAATCAACCCTACAAGTGACGGGATACCACATACAAGTCCCCAAATCACTAATGGAACAACGATTCCTGACATGCCGGCACCCAATAATAATGCGATGCCTCCAAATGCTGCAAGGCCAATGCCGGCGCCTGCAGAAAAACTGATAAGCTCCATAAAACTTTTTTTAATAAAATCTTTTGTTTTCTTTAATTGATTTGCATCTCTTTTTTTACCGTACAATACGATTTCTTCTTTTGATAAGCTCTTATTACCATCTAAGTCTATATCGGCAAAAGTCTTCATATCTCTGCCATCTTTTGTTTTTTCAAAAGTTAATCCGGGATAATAATCCACTTCGCTATCTTTTAATAATACAGCGGATAATCTTCTGCTTCCGGCAATACCGCTTACGGAACCAAGTATTCTGCCTTCTTTGGTTGTAACGGTTTCTGCAAATACCGGTCCGACATAACGATTTAATTCATCCTGATCAATAACATGATCACCGTTTTTGTCTGCTACTCTTGCTTGATCAAATGCTTCTTTGTCAGCATAAACATCATCAACTTTTGTACCTACACCAATTTTTAATCCTTCAATTGCTTCTGCCATTTGAATACCTCATACACTTTACCTAACACATGAATATAAATTGCCTTACTTGTGTATCAATAAAAACAAGTTGCTTATAAAAATTGCCCCATATATAAAAATTTCTTTTTATTTCCTACAAATATACTAAATATAATGCAAAGTAATAAAAAATATAGTATAATATTAATAGATAGCTTGCATGAAAGAGGCTTGATGGGCGAATTATCATTTTATAATGATTTAGACAAATTATTAAATGTCATGCCGTCTGTTATTACCAAAAATTTACACAAAGACGAACTTGATGATTTGGTTGAATTAGTAATGGATTTGGGCAGAAAGCCTGAGGCTCGTTTTTCATCAGGCGATATAAAATACATCTCAGATCAGGTTGTGTCTGAAGATGATATTAATTATGTTGTTGAAAGAATTGAAGATTTTACACTCGATAACCGTTCCGGTGTTGCAGGAACTTTGCACAGAATTTCCGCTATACGAAACAGAAAAAATAAAGTCGTTGGTCTTACAGCTCGTATCGGTCGTGTTGTTACGGGAACGATTGATTGTATTCAGGATATTGTTAAAGACGGAAAAAGCATATTATTTTTAGGTCGTCCGGGTGTCGGCAAAACGACAAAACTTCGTGAAATTTCAAGAATGGTTGCAGACGATTTAAAAAAACGTGTTGTAATCGTTGATACATCAAATGAAATTGCAGGTGATGGTGATATTCCTCACAGAGCAATAGGTTGTGCAAGAAGAATGCAGGTTTCTCAACCCGAAAAGCAAAAAGACATTATGATTGAAGCGGTTGAAAACCATACACCGCAAGTAATTGTCGTTGATGAAATCGGTACGGAAGAAGAAGCACAAGCGGCAAGAACAATTGCGGAGCGTGGCGTTATGCTTATTGCAACCGCGCATGGTAATATGCTTGAAAACTTAATCAAAAACCCGACTTTATCCGATTTGGTCGGCGGAGTCAGTTCCGTAACCTTAGGTGATGAAGAAGCTAAAAGACGTGCAACGCAAAAAACAATTTTGGAAAGAGAAAAACAACCGACTTTTGATGTTGTTATTGAAATTGTGGACAGAGAAACATTGGCGGTTTATCCTGATGTTGCAACTGCGGTTGATTATATTTTAAGAGGCTGGCCGATTCAGCCCGAAATCAGAAAAATCGGCTTTTTACCAAAAGAAAAAAGAGAAGTCGAACCTGCCGTTGAAATAAAACAGGAAATTAAAAAAGAACCTGAATTTACAAGCAGTTTGAACAGAGATTTCAATGTCAAAAAATATGTTGATGAAAATAAAACATACAGAAAAATTTATATTTATTCAATTTCGAGAAACATTGTTGAAAAAGCAATAGAGAGATTAAACCTTAATGCAAAAGTTACAAAAAGTATTGATGATGCCGATTTGGTTATTTCTCATAAGAGTTATGCAAAAGGCGGTTCTAAAATAATTGAGGCCGCACAAGAATTTAAACTCCCTATTCATTTTGTAAAATCCAATAACATGCCGCAAATTCAAAAAGCATTGAAGATTGCATTGGGGGTTAAATCTGATAATGATAATCCGACTTTCTATGATGAAACGGATGAAGCTTTGGAAGAAGCGCAAAAAGCAGTTTTAAGGCATAATGAAACAGGTGAAGAAATAGAGCTTTCTCCACGTCCTATTGAGATAAGAAAACAACAACACGATTATATTGAACAACACGGACTAAAAGGTGTTAGTGTTGGTGAAGAACCAAACAGAAGAATAAAAATCGTGTAAAAGTAAGTTTTCAGGTAAATAGTTTTTCTATGCTTATTTGCATGCAACCACCCGTCGGGAGTGGTAAAATAGCGCAACAAATTGCACTCTGCAAATTGCAACATCAAGTTGAATTTATTTTTGTTCATGGTAATATAAGAAAAAATGGCTAGAAAAGGAGTTAGAAAATTGAAAAATTACGAATTATTATCAATAATTAAACCAAATTTTGATGCTGAAGAAGTTGATAAAATCATTGCACAATTAGAAGAATATGTTTCTAATTTAGGCGGAAAACTTTTAGACAATGACAAAATCGGCAGAAAAAAATTGGCTTATGACATTGACAACTACAGAGATGGTTTCTATGTAGTTTCTAAAATTGAACTTGCGCCTGAAAACGTAAAAGCTCTTAAAAGAAATTTAAAATTAAACGATAATTTCTTAAGAGATATGATTGTTGAAGATAAGCAAGCAGTACAAGCATAAGGAATTAAAATTATGTCAGTAGCAAAAGCAGTAATATCAGGAATTGCAGTAAGAGATGCCGAAAAACGCTTTACAACTAACGATTTGGCAGTTCTTAATTTTACAATGAACATCAACGAGCAAGAAGAAACTCTTTTAAGAGTTGTGATGATGGGCAAGTTAGCGGAAAGTGCTGACGGAATTATAAAGAAAGGCTCTATCGTTACCGTTGAGGGTCGTTTACAAACTAATACATTTAAAGATTCAAACGGCGAAGACAAAAAAATCATTGAACTTGTTGCACAAAATTTTGATGTTGCAGGCAAAGCCGATGTTACAGTTAGTACTTCAAGTCAAGCAGAAAACGATTATAATATGCCGGATGATGTTCCGGAAGAATTAATCGGTGATGAAGAAATACCATTTTAGAAATAAATTGGAAAGGATTAAAAATGATTAACAATAAAGATCAAGCTAAGAAAAAGAAAAAAAATTGCAGCTTTTGTGCAGATAAAATCGAACAAGTTGATTTTAAGGATGTTCACAAATTGAAAAGATACTTGAGCGAAAGAGGTAAAATTCTTCCTCGTCGTATCACAGGTACATGTGCTGCACACCAAAGACAAATTGCCAGAGCTATTAAAATGGCAAGAGAAGCAGCTTTAATCGATTACGTTTTTGAAGGTTAATTGATTTAAGTTAGTTTTGAAGGTAGTTTGTTAAGGTTATTATGAGTAACAATATTTACAATTTTTCAAAAGTTCCAAGTATGCCGGAGAGAATTTTATCTGCTCTGGCATACTTAACTTGTGGTTTTGTCGGTATAATTTTAATAATTGCATCAGTATTTTTAAAAGTAAGTTTAAAACCTTTTGTTAAATTTAATTGTTATCAATCAATTTTATTAGGGTTTGTTTTTGCATTTTTACAATTAACTTATAATTTAATTGACGGTTTATTGCAATTATTACAAATTATTCCTTGGTTAGGTTCATTTTTGTATAGTGTTTTTGCATTTTTAGTATATTATTTAATGAGTTTTCCGATATTATTCGGGTTTTCACTTTTATCAAGTATCATAATTTTGGCATTAATTTATTTGATAATCGTAACATTAGCGGGTAAAAACCCTTATATCCCTTTTATTTCCGATGCAATTAAAAGGATAATGTAAAATGTTGTGAATTGCAGGTTTGGGGAATTATCCTAAAGAGTATGATTTAACACGTCATAATATTGGTTTTATGACAATCGATCAAATAGCAAATAAACTTGGCTCTATGTGTATAGATAACTTTGCGGATAAATACGGTGCAGAGTTTAAAACGGAAAATAAATTCAAAGCCGATATTGCAACTGCCAATATTAATAATGAAAAAGTCATTTTGGTAAAACCTTTAACGTTTATGAATTTATCGGGTGAAGCAATTCAAAAAATTAATGCGTTCTATAAAATCGAACCTCAAAATATTTTGATTGTTTATGATGATTTATCAATAGAATTAGGCAAGTTTAGATTCAGGGCAAACGGAACAGACGGCGGACACAACGGAATTAAGTCAATTATTAATATGTTGGGAACGAAAGATTTCCCAAGATTAAAAGTCGGAATAGGTCCTCAGCCTCAATTTGTGAAATCAGAAAGCTTTGTTTTGCAAAAATTTCCAAATGACCAAATTGATTTATTAAATAAAGTCGTTTTAAAATCCGTTGAAGCCATTGATGATTATCTTCAAAAAGGCATAGTTGAAGTTCAAAATAAGTATAACGGATTAAATTTAAACGAATTATAATAAATCCATTTCTTTTAAGATGTCTTTTACACCTTGAATGATTTTTTGAAAATCGTCTTCGGGAAGAGTAGATAAAACATTAACAATACTTAAAAGTGTCCAGTTTTTATCATACCATCTTCTGCGTTGAAATGATTTATAATAACCCAACATACGTTCTTTCCCGATACTAACGGGTTCTTCAATTGACATTTCTTCAATATTTTGTCTGATAATATTTGAAAAAGTCATAATGTTTTCAGCCAAATTATCAATCAACTCATCAGGCTGATTTTCCAAAGTATCTAAAATTAATAACATATCTTCGTTATCATCATACCAACGTCTGTTTTGTTCTTCCATTTAAAAACCCTCTTATTAATTTAAAAATTCTTTTGGTGCTAAAAGTGAAACCACATAATTTTCTTTTAAATATTCATTTGTTACTCTTTTAATATCTTCAGGTGTAACTTTTAAAATTTCATCATTTAATTTTTCATCAAAAGCAGCACCTAATCCTAATAATTCGTAGTATCCTAAGTAATGAGATTGTTGGGAATTTGTTTCATGCAGAAATGCTCTTTTTCCGATTATATTGTTCTTTGCACTTTGTAATTCTTTCTCACTTACTAATTCTGCTTTTAATTTATCAACTTCCGTTTTAAAACCTGCTAATGCTGTTTTTATATTTTTAGGTTCTGAAGCAATGTAAAGAGTAAAAGTTGAAGATAAATTCATAACATCTAAACTGCTTCTTACTACATAAGCCAAGCCTCTTTTTTCTCTTAATTCCAAAAAGAGTCTTGAACTCAAACCGCAGGAACCTAAAATTGAATTTAAAACCATAAATACAGGCATGTCTTTATTGTTTAACCCGGGTAAAATCCAGGATTTGAAAATTTGTGCCTGTGCAACATCTTCTTTTTCAATCGTTACGGTTTTACTTTCTTTGATTTCTGTTATTTCTTTATTTACTGATTGTGTTTCATCATTTTTGATTTGTGCAAAATGTTTTTCTAAAAGCGAAATGATTTTAGCTTCTTCAAGGTCACCTACAATACTTATTACGCAATTGTTTGCAGTTAATTTTGAATAATATAAATTTTTAACATCTTCTTTTGTAATATTATTAATTTCTTCTAAAATTTTTGTATAAGAATTTCCGTAAGGATGATTTTCATACAAGTTTTTAATCAAATTATCGAGTGCTTTTGTTTTTGCAGAGTCTAAATCAGATACGATTTCGCCTTTTAATTTATTAACTTCTTTTTCAAAATTATCAAAAGTTGAATTTAAAATAATATCTGAAAGTAAGTCTAAAGCAATTTCAACATCATCATTTAAGAATACGGCTTTAACCTTTAAATAATCCTGTTTCACATCAGTAATTAAGTCTATTCCGTAAAAGTCAATTTTATCTGCTAATTCTTTTGAACTTAAATTTTTTGTTCCTTGTAAGAGTAATTTTGTAATAAGAGAGGTTTCGCCTGCTTTTTCTTCATCGATAACACCTGATTTTATAAATAAATTTAATGCAATACGAGGTGTTTGGGGATTTTTTTTATAAACAATCGTAAGACCGTTTGAAAGCTTTGATATTTTTTCCATAGTTAATAACCTTATAAAAACTTCTTATTACTATTACAGTTTACACTAAAAAATGATTTTCACAAAATTGTTAATATAAATGTTTTGTTATGATTTCTTCATAAGCTTGTGAAAATTGTATTTATTACTTAAAATATTAAGTATAATAAAAATAAGAATTTGGAGAGGAAGAAATAGTGAAAGAAGAGAAGAATTACACACTTGAACAAATTAATGAAATAGTTGGCGGAATTATTAATAAAGTTGGTTCTGCTCCGGTAATTAAGAAGATAGCACCACCAAAGTTGGCTGATGAAAACACTTTGGCATTAGCATTATCAGAAGAAGAAATTGAAAATTTATATTCATCAAATGCAAAAGCGGCATTGGTTCCTATCGGTGTTTCTTTTGAAGGCATGTCAACAATTGAGGTTGAACGTCCTCGTCTTGCGATGATGAAATTAATACATCTTTTCTATATGCCGCCTGATGCACCAAATGGTGTTCATTCAAGCGCAGTTGTTCACCCTGATGCAAAATTAGGACGCAATGTTTCAATCGGTGCAAACGTTACAATTTCAAGAGGTGTTGAAATTGGTGATAATACAAAGATTTTGCCGAATGTTTATATCGGAAGAAATACGATTATTGGTAAAGATTGCTTGTTCCATGCAGGTGTTAATATTGGTGATGATGTTCAAATCGGTAATAACGTAATACTTCAACATGGTGTAAGTATTGGTGGTGATGGCTTCAGTTTTGTTACAGAAACGCCTAATAATATTGAAACTGCTAAACAAGAAGGGTCTATTCAAGGCGATTATAACCAACAAAAAATCTATAAAATTCCTTCTATCGGTTCAGTTATCATTGAAGACGATGTTGAAATAGGCGCAAATGCAACTGTTGACAGAGGTACAATTGAAAATACCGTTATTAAAAAAGGTACTAAAATTGATAACCTTGTTATGGTTTCTCATAACTGTAAAGTTGGTGAAAACTGCATGATAGTTTCACAAGTCGGTATAGCAGGAAGTTGCCAAATTGGTGACAGGGTTGTTCTTGCAGGTCAGGCAGGCTTGGCAGACCATATCAACATTGGCAGCGATTCTATCGTTATGGCACAAGCCGGTGTTACAAAGAGTATCGGTGACAGAAGTATCGTTGTAGGTTCTCCTGCTGTTCCTAGAAAAGAATTTATCAAACAAATTAAATACGCTAAAGAAGTCGGCGAACTTCTAAAAGAATTTAAAAAATACAAAGGTAAATTAGAAGAATACTTTGGCGATATTGACGGTACAGAGGAATAAATAATGGTAGCACTCAGCGGAAAAGGTTTAATGAGCGGGGTAAATTCAACCCTTACAATCACAAAAACCAACGAAGGGGGCATAAGATTTTCAAATAACGGAAATGTCATACCTGCTTTGGCTAATAACATTGTTTCAACAAGTAATTTTGTCGTTCTTGGAAATCAAGAGGTGCAATTTTGCTTAATTGAGCACTTAATGGCTTCATTGGCGTTTTGTAATGTTAAAAATGCACTCATTGAACTTGACGGCAAAGAGGTTCCTATTTTAGACGGAAGTGCAAAACAATGGGTCGAAGAAATTAAAAAAGAAGGATTAAACGATAATTCCGAAATTGAGCAAACCGAATTTAAACAACCTATTACTTATATTGACGGTGATACGGAAATTGCATTGATACCTTCTGACAGCTTAAAAATCACATATCTTGTTAATTTTAATCACAAGGATTTAAAAAATAAATGGGTAACTTTTGAACCTAGCAAAAATGATGCTGAAATCTACGAGGCAAGAACATTTGGCTACTTAAATGATTTAGAGAAGTTTCATCAAATGGGAATTGCTTTAGGTGCGGATTTAAACAATACTGTTGGTTTAAAGGAGGATGATACTTATACTTGTGAATTAAGAAGCGAACTTGAACCTGCTAAACATAAAATTCTTGATATAATAGGTGATTTGCATCTTACAGGAAGAAATCCTTTAGGGTTTAAAGCACATATTATAGCAAAATTAGCAGGTCATAAATCGCATGTTGAGTTTGCAAAAAAAATAATTGAGGAGTTGCAATGATGAGTGAAAACGTAACAAAATCAATGGATATAAATGAAATATTAAAGATGTTACCACACAGGTATCCGTTTTTGTTAGTTGACAGAATTACGGAATGTGAATCGGAAAAATATGTCAAAGGTTATAAAAATGTAACTTATAATGAACCTTTTTTTCAAGGTCATTTTCCCGATTATCCTATAATGCCGGGTGTTTTACAGATAGAGGCACTTGCGCAAATATCTGCTGCAATTATACATGAATTGCCACAGTATCAAAACAAATTAGCGGTTTTTGCAGGAATTGATAATGCAAGGTTCAAAAAAGCAGTTAAACCCGGAGACAGATTAGACATGTATTCAGAACTTACAAAAACAAGAGGTCCTATTGTCAAGTGCCATGTAAAAGGTAGTGTTGACGGTCAACTTGCGGTAGAAGCGGATTTAACGGTTTCGGTAATTGATAAACCTTCAAATTAATTATGATTAAGCATTTAAAAATAAAAGATTATACAATTATTGATGCGCTTGAGACCGATTTTGAGCAAGGTTTGAATGTTGTAACAGGTGAAACCGGTGCAGGCAAGAGTATTATGATTGATGCGGTTGATATTGCATTAGGTGCTAAAGCTTCAAAAGAATTAATTAAAAATAATTGTCCAAAAGCCATAATTGAACTTGAAATTGATTTGCCTGAAATTTTGTCACAGCAAATTTCTCAAAATTTTGAAATTGATATTGATGATAATCAACTTATTATTTCAAGAGAAATTTCTGCTACTTCATCAAGAATAAGAGTTAACGGTGTTTTGTTATCGTTAAATGAACTTTTAGAGATAAGGAAATTACTTCTTGATATTCATTCTCAACATCAAACTTACACATACCTGCAACCCAAAACACATATAAATTTATTAGATAGTTTTGGAAATAACGAGCATCAAAGAAAAATCGCAGAATATAAAAATCTTTTTAAAGATTATCAAACGTCAATTCAAAAATTAAAAACTATAAAAGAAACTTCTCAAAATAATCAACAACAGGCAGACTTTTTAAAATTTCAAATTGATGAAATTAATTCAGCCGAAATTACTGATGTTAATGAATTTGATGATTTAACTGCAAGAGCAAAAGTGTTAGAAAATGCACAAGGTTTAAAAGAAGTCAGTTATAAGGCTTTTGAAGCAATATATGGCGAAGATGAAAATATTGCAGATGATTTAGACAGGATAAAAGGTTTTCTTGATAAAGAAAGTTCTTGTGATGAAAACTTAAAAAATATTGCCAAAAATCTTGATGAAATTATTTCTAATTTAAAAGAAACTGCAAGAGATTTGAGAAATTATTCTGATAATCTTGATTGTGATGAAGAAAGTTTAAACCAACTTCAACTGCGATTAGAGGTTTTAAGTAAGATAAAACGCAAATACGGCGGAACTTTGGAAGAAGTTTTAAATAATCTGAATAAATTTGAAAATGAATATAATTTAATCGGTAATTCGGAAGAAATCATTGCAAAACTTGAGCAGGAAATTGAAGTTCAAGAAAAAGCATTGAATATTTTAGCAAGTGAAATTTCTGATGAAAGAAATATTTTAGCCAATAATCTTTCAAAAACGGTAACCGAAAAAATCAAAGATCTAGAGATGCCTTATGCTGAATTTAAAGTACATATTGATAAAACGGAATTATCAACAAACGGTGTTGATAATGTTGAATTTATGATTATAACAAACCCGACCGAAAATTTTAAACCGCTTGTAAAAGTTGCAAGCGGTGGTGAAGTTTCGAGAGTTATGTTAGCAATAAAAACGGTTTTTGCAACAAGTGATAATATCGGAACGGTTATTTTTGATGAAATTGATACAGGTGTAAGCGGAAAAACTTCACAGGCTATTGCAAATCAGCTTTCGGAACTTGCAAAAACTCATCAGATTTTATGTATAACTCACCAACCAATAATTGCTTCGGTTGCCGATACTCATTTCCATGTAAGTAAAATTCAAAATATTGATAAATTAGACGTTCAGGTAGAAAAAGCCGATATGCAAAAACGTGAAGAGATTATTGCCAAAATGCTTTCAGGCGAAGTTCAGGAGGGTTCATTACAGTTAGCAAGAGAAATGTTGAATAAATATTGAAGTAGAGTATAAAATTAGTTATAATTAGTAATAAGAAAAAGATTAAAGAAGTATTAGAAATGATTAAATTAAAGAAAAGAGCTTTTTCATTAATTGAAATTTTGCAAACTGTAATTCTCGTAGGGATTATTGCGGGACTTTCCGTTTCTTTTTTTAAAAAGGTTAATAATGATGACAAATTAATGATGTCAACGGCAAAAATGGTTAATGCTGCTATTGAAGAAGCGAATTTGCAAATGTGCAGTGATGAAACTCCTTCTTGTATGATTGCCGGAGAACGAAGACTTGTTGAAAATCCTAATAACGAATGCATTAATTTTTATCCGGGATCTCATTATGATAAGAGTTTGGGATTTTGCGTAATAAGTAATCCCGCTGCAATACCAACATTTCAAAATCCGGGGAATTATATAAATCCAGGTTGTACTGCATCGTTCACAGAAAATCCGACTACGCATGAATGGGAATGTCTAAATGCAGATGGTTTTCATGTTCATAAGATAGAAGATTATAAAATGCAACTACATGGTAATGTCGGAGGAGTAGCACAATATTATGCAAAAATTCCTTGTGTCGATACCGCTACTAATATTTATTACGGAACAGCACAAGCATTACATGAATTCACTTGCACGGACAATATCCCTCAATGGAGTGCGCGAATAACAAGAAATATTGAACCTTTAGCAGGTGGTCAAATTCCAAACGATTCAAGTGGTGGTTATCCTATATCAGAAATTTGTTACAGATTATGGGATATTATTAATCATAAACCTCAAACATTAACTGATGGTGGCGGAAATACACTTCCTGATTTGTTCGCAACATGTGTTGAATTTAACAGATGTATTAACACTCAAGATTGTGACACTGCTATAGGTGTCTCAACAAATAAAGCAAATATGGTACTACCTAACGGTGCAAGATTGTATAATTTGAGCTGTGTCGCAAATACTGATTGTCATGATGGAGGCGCTGTATTAGGTGCTAATTTTCAAGATTATCAGCATATATTTATAAAGGCAGACAGAGTACCTGATGACAGAACTTTTAAATTTGATACATCTTCAACCGGCTTCATTAATGCAGTAAAATGGTATGATAATAACATTTGGGATAAAGCAACTAATGTTTTTGTAGATGCTAATTTTAATAAATCTACAAAAGTTGGTAATCCGCTTACAAATATAGATGATAAATATTCAGGGGCTAATGGTAAAGTTACTATTATGAAACTTTGGTTAGGGTTAGAAGCTCCTGCTCCACCATCACCATAAAATTGTTATACAAAGAATTTCATTATAACAATTAATTTGTATAGTTAATTATCAGCATAATTTTCTTAATTCTGATTTTATATTTTCTAAATCTTTATGCATTAACCAGCGTGGTGAGTTTTCTTCCAATGAATGATTTCTCAGTAGATATGACGGGTGAAATATAGGCATCATTTTTATTCCGTTTTCGTTTTCGAACCATTGACCTCGTATTTTTGAGATAGTAAGTTTGGTATCTAAAAATGATTGAACTGCAGTTGAACCGCATAATAATATTATTTCAGGTTTCACCAATTTGATTTGTGCATCAAGATACTTGCGGCATGCTTTTTTTTCATCAGGCTTGGGGACTCTGTTTTCAGGAGGTCTGCATTTAACGGTATTACAAATATAAATATCATCTTTTCTTGAAATATTATGCTCCTGCAAAAAAGTATCCAATAATTGTCCGGCTCTGCCTACAAAAGGAACACCCCTTACATCTTCATTGTGTCCGGGGGCTTCACCTATTAACATTATTTTTGCATCAGGATTTCCGTCAGAAAACACAATGTTTGTTCTTCCTTTTGAAAGTTCACATTTGCTGCATTGGGAACAAACTTTTTTTAATTCAGTTAATATTTTTATTTTTTCATCATGTGTAATATTTTTATTAGAATCATTCATTACTTAATTATAGATTATTTTTACTCTTTTTTTGCATTGTTAATTTTTGTAACAATATATAAAAAATATGAATTTTGTACATACAAATAACCTTTATTAATATAAGAATAGGACAAAAATAGAGGTATAAGATGTCAATAGCACCCGTAAATTGTGATTTATTAGCATTAACAGATGAAAAAGGTATCCTTGAAATTGATTTAATGCTTACGGAAGCAGAATTACAACATTTATCAATACATGCGGGGCATATGTATGAAGAGTATACTGCAATGCTTTCTAAAAGTATAACCGAATCAGGAGTTGATAATGATCCTGAGCTTGGAACAGATGCAGAACTCAATACAGAACAGTTCCAAAGGGAATTTGAAGTGGCACAGTCGAGATTACAGAATCAGGAAAAAATGTTAGAAATGGAAAAAACACGAAAACAAAATAAATTAACCATGATAAATAATTTAATTGAAAGTACTCAGAAACGTTTGGAAAAGAATGTTGAGGGTGAATCTAAAGGAATTGGTTCTTAGATTTTAGCCTTCTTTTATTAAATTGTTGTGGTTTTTTATAAAAAAAATTGTTATAATTATTATAGTATAATTTTCAAAAGGGAACGATTTTGAAGAAAATAAAAGCATTTACTTTAGCGGAAGTATTAACGGTTTTAGGGTTATTAGGTATAATCGCGGCATTAACGGTTCCTTTTTTAATACAGGAGTTTAACAAAAACAAATGGGCTGTTACTTATCAGCGTTCTTTTGCCGAAACTTTTAATGTTTTGGGGAAAATTGCTCTTGAAGAAGATTGCGCTAAGAGTTTAACCTGTACGCATGTTTTTGATGACGGACAAGCGGCTTCTACAAAAAAATTCGGTGATGCAATGGCAAGGAATATGGCAGTTGCACAAAACTGTCGAACTGATGAGGGTGATTGCTTTTCGCATAAGATAAAAATCAGTTTAGCCGGTACGCAACAAGAAACCTTGCAAGATACAATGAAAGATGCTGTTGCTTTCCAAACTCCTTTTTATACTTTTAAAACTGTAAGAGGTGTTTCGTATGCAGTATTAGGTTTTGGCTTAGAATGTTTAAATGAAGGTACTGAGGAAGAGCAGGAAATTAACAAAAAATATATTGATGCGTATGTTGCAGGTAACAAGACAGATCCTGCAAATCAAATGTTATCACTTTGCGGTTTTATAATAATTGATGTAAATGGTAATTTGGGGCCTAACGTTTGGGGCAGAGATGTTTTCGGCATGTGGGTAACAGACAGAAGTGCATTGGGTATATATCCGTTTGGTGGTGAAAATGATAAAAAATTTTATAACAAATGTTCTTACGTAACAGAAGCAACACAGGATACTCGTGGGTGCGCTGCTCAACTTATTAAAGACGGTTGGAAGATGAAGTATTAATTATGACTGATTTAAGAATTGGACATGGATTTGATTTACACAGACTAACCGAAAACAGGAAGCTTATTTTAGGCGGTATTGAAATACCCTACACATTAGGTTTATTAGGACATTCTGATGCTGATGTTTTGGTTCATGCGATTATGGATGCCATGTTAGGCGCTTTATCATTAGGTGATATAGGTTTACATTTTCCTCCTGAAGATGAAAAATATAAAGATATTTCAAGTATAAAATTACTGCATCATGTTAAAAATTTAATTAATGAAAAAGGTTATAAAATAGTCAATACTGACAGTACGATTCTTGCGCAAAAACCGAAATTACTACCGTATATTCAGGAAATAAGACAATCTTTGGCTAAAGAATTAGAAATTAATATTGAAAATATTTCAGTTAAAGCAACAACAACCGAAAAACTCGGCGATATAGGTAAAGGTTTAGCAATAGCAACGGAAAGCGTTGTCTTATTAGAAAAGATTTAATGCTTTTCAATTGGTTGTTGTTTACCGAATAATTTAACCAATTTATCAGCAGCAGGAGTAGCTAATACAGGTCCTAAATATCTGAAAGCAATTGTTGCGGTAATTATTCTTCTTAATAAATCCCAAGCATTTTGGCAATTATAATTTAATCTGTCTCCCATTTTAGTTTTGTGAATTTTCATCATTGCATCAAAAATTGGTTTACTGAATTTATCAATACTTGTACTTGCTAATGCCGAAAGCAAAGCAACAAGAGCCATATTAGTACATAATGCAGGTTTTCTTTCAGGTTCTATTTCTTTATTTCTTATGGTATTAACTATATAGAAACAAGTGCCCCAAATAGCAGCAATATTTACAATGTTTTTAATGAAGAAATTATTGTCTGCTTTCTTCATAACTTTACCTGATGAGTTTCTTAAAAGAACTTTTGTGCCATATTTTTCAACATAAGCAGGCTGCATTAAATTATTCATTTGCTTAGAGGCAAATTCTGAGCAGGCAAGTTTTTCTGCAATATATGAAAATAATTTTGCAACAGGTTCTTCATATACTTTTTGATATGTTTTACTTATAGAGTTAAAACCACCGGAAAAAGAAACCTGCTTATTCGTAGCAGGTCTTTGTTGGATTTTATTAAATACAGAATTATTAGTCGCATGTATTGTTTCAAAGTTCACAGCTCGTTTATGCATATTTTTGCTGTCAATGTTTTTCGCCTCTGGTGCATGCATCTTTATATTATCTCTCTTCTTGCCTTTTTTATGGTTGGGGAAGAGGAATTTCATAACTTTAGGAATACACCATATCATGATTGCTGCGGTAAACGGGAAGAATACAAATTTCCCTAAGAAATTATAAATATTTTGTGCTTGCCCTGCAGCATCAGATTTTACTAAGTTGTATTTACCTTCCGATAAAAATTCAAATGTTTTATGGATAAGATATTTGCTGTGTTCTTTAACGCCATCATTTTTAACAAGTTTAAATTCAGCCGATAGTGCATCAGAGAATTTTTTGGAAAGTTCTATCCATTTTACTTTCTTTTGTGAATCAGTACTCTTTAAAAGTTCTTCTATAACTTTTTTAGCGCTTTTTACTCCTTTTTCGTTATATTCACCGTTGATGAAATTCTTTAAATATGTAAACGGATTTTGTTTGTCGTCGGCTAAAACTTTTGCAAAAGTTTCTCTGTCAGGAATAATTTTTTGTTCTATTAATTGGTTAATTATATCTTTGTATTTATCTTTTTGATAAACTGCTTCTAATGTTTTTTGTACACCATTTTTATTAATTTTTTGTAAGACTTTTTCAAAAGATTTTTTTAGTGGGTTAAATAAAATATACGCAAAAGCCAAGCCTGTAATACCTGATGTAATAGATTGAGTTGCAGCGTATTCTTTATCTTCTCTTTTTGCGCCCGGAGTAGCCATGATGGTTAAAGGACGGGCAGTACATGTAACGGCAACGGCAATTACAGCTTCATTAACACCCGGGTTTTCCAAAGCTGATTTTAAAAACCCGTTAAATTTATCAGAGGATAATATTTTGTTTAAACCTTCTTTGTGTTTTATAAGTCCTCTGGCACATTTATTTGCATATTGTTCTAATCCGCTGAATGATTGGTTTGAAGCACACTTATAATTTTCTCTTGCTTCATTATTAGATTTAAGAGAATAATTATTTATATCCTTACTAAAACTAATATTCATGATTGAACCTGTTACTATCTACATTTATTTTAAATCAAAACATGAAATTTTTTGCTATTGTAAATTCTTTTTACGCAACAAAACTTAAAATATAAAAAATATTAATTATAAATTTCTTCTGAAAGTGCATTTAAAATATTTTCAGATGCACTTTGTTTCTTAATCAGAGAAATATTCTCTCTTTTATCTTTTAACGGGTCGTTTTTATCAATTAAAATTATGTTCAAAGTTTTTTCCAGATTTTCTATGCTTTCCACATTATAAAAATATTGAAGCATATCTTTTATATTTTGATTAAATTCCGCACCATCTTTTGAAACTAAACGAATTAAGGGTTTTCTTGTTGCACAATATTCAGGTAAAAATGTGCAGCAATCAGTTATCATTAATTGAGAATCATTAAATATTTCAAAATAATTGCAATCATAACAGGCAGTTCCTAAAGTTTCCCATTCTTTATAATAATTTTCAATTTCTTCTTTTGTCATTATGTTATTATCAACTACGGCTTTTTTTAACATCGGATGAGGCTTGAAAACCCAATTAAATTCAGGATGTTTTTTTGCATATTCAAGCATAAAGATACCTGTTTGTTCAAAAGTTGAATAAGCAATTGTTTTTTCATGATTTACTGTCCAATGTGGTGCAAAAATAACATACTGTTTGTCATTTTTTTGTTCATTAAATTTAAAATAATCTAAAGATGGAGCGCCGACAGATTTTAAATTTATACCTTTGTTATCCATTAAAGGTGCATAAAAATCTTTCAAAACCTCATTAAAGACAAAATAATTTTCTATATATTGGAAAAATCTCAAATTATATTCAATAGGTAAAGTTGTAACTGAAATATCATAAGGTACATAAGCTGTCAGAGCAAATTTTGAACAAACGACTGGACCTTGAGAAGTTTCAACATACCATGGGTGTTGATAAATTATTATATCGGGTGAAAATTTTTTAAACGGAATGTGTTTATTGTTTTCAAAATCATAACCTAAATCGGTTTCATATCCGTTATTTTTAAAGAAATTAAAGGTTTTCTTGATTTCTTCTTTTGATTGATAAGAGGGATTATCCAAATTGTATGCGGCATTTTTTGTTACAACAACTTTGGAATTAAATTTAGGATGATTTTTCATTAATTCATACAAATATTGGCATTTCCATTTTGTTTCATCATAAACGTAAAATACAACGTTTAGAACTTCTTTACGTTTTAATTTTTTTAAGACTTTTACTTTGTTTTTTTGAACATATTTACAATTTTGTTTTATTTTC
>JAKSUS010000020.1 GCA_024408745.1 Candidatus Gastranaerophilales bacterium
CCTTCTGAAATCGTTTCAGCAGGTCCTCAACCTAAAAGTTATTCTATGAATTAATTTATAGATAAATAATGTAAAAAGAGATGTTTTGAAAATTCAAGACATCTCTTTTTTGTAAAGTATAAAGAAAGGGTTTTAATTAATCAATTTCTTCTGCGTTTTCGTCTTTTTTGTTTGATAAAAATGCATAAAGAGCAACACCTGCAGCTACAATTGCTGCACCAATTCCTGCTGATTTCCATTTGTTAGTTGTTATCCAATTCCATAAACCTTTGCCTGCTTCTTTTACCGTTTCTTTACCTGATGATTTAGGTGCAGAATTAGGTTTAACTGTTTCATCAGCAGTTCTCAATATACGATTTTTAAATTTTTCTATATCTTTTAAAAATTTACTTTTTTTGATATTTTTAACTGTACCATCTTTGTTAACAAAACAAACAGTATCTGCAGTTTGTTCAGCTAAAACTTTTTTACCTTGTCTTGCCAAATCACTTGCGTTCGGCAAACTTGGCGCCTGACTTTTTACCGCATCTAATTTTGAAACATCTGTTTGATTTAAACATTCACCTAAACTTGCTACCATGAATTTTTACTCCATTTATACCTTACAAATAAATTAAATCAGAACATATAAAAAATTGCCATAATAATAAAAACAATTTACATAAATTTATATTAAACTTCTGATTTCGTTATAAGCAGAGTCTATAAATCCGGCATCTAAACTTTCAAAATAAATTCTTAATAACGGTTCGGTTCCGGAAAACCGAATTAAAATCCAGTCATTTCCACCTTCCAAATAGAATTTAACTCCGTCTTTTTTGCAAATGTTTTTAATTTTTTTCCCGTAAAATTCTTCAGGCGGATTATTTAAAAATAAGTCCATTGATTTTGATTTTTCTTCTTCCGTTAATTTTAAATCAAAACGTTTATTAATATATTTTGCGTTAATAATTTCGCTGATTTCGTTTCTTAATTCAACAATGGTTTTACCTGAATACGCAACTGCTTCTAACATCAAAAGATTTGCCAAAATTCCGTCTTTTTCAGGGATATGTGAACCGATGCTCAAACCGCCTGATTCTTCACCGCCGATAACGGTTTGATTATTTCTCATTGCTTCACCGACATGCTTAAAGCCGACAGCCGTTTCAATAACATCAATACCGTAATGTTCAGCAATTTTATCAAGCATCAAACTTCCCGCAACTGTTTTAACCAAAGAACCTTTAGCATTTTTGTATTTTAATAAATGATTTAAAAGTATTGCCATAACTTCATTAGGAGTGACAAAATACCCGTTTTCATCAATAATTGCATATCTGTCGGCATCACCATCATTGGAAAAACCAACTGCAGGATGATTTTCTAAAACAAGAAATTTGAATTCGCCCAAATATTTATCTTTCGGCTCAGGCATGCAACCGCCAAATAAGGGGTCTCGCCAGTTATGAATTATTTTTACATCTAAATTATGTTCTTTTAAAATTTCATCAAACCAACCGTTAGCAGTCGCATATAGAGGATCAAAACAAATAGTTGTTTTTAAAGTTTTAATTTTTTCAAAATCAATAATAGTATTCAAATGTGCAAAATAATCTTTTTTTGCATTGAACAGAGTCAAAGTTCCTTCTTTAACATCACCTTGTTCAAGCCCTAAATTTTCAATTAATTCATTTGTTATATCTGATGTTGCGGGACCTGCATAATCAGGAATATATTTAATTCCGCAATATTCAGGCGGATTATGGCTTGCGGTAAACATTAAAGCACCTGCAGAATTATATTCTTTTGCACAAAAAGCAAGAGCAGGAGTAGGGATATAACTTTCAGATAATAAAACTTTATGTCCTAAAGTTTTCAATAAATCAGCAGCGAAAGAGGCAAATTTATCAGCCATAAAACGTGTATCATAGCCGACTAAAAGAGGTTTTTCTATTCCGTAATGTTTTTTTGCATAACAAGAAATAGATTTTACAATCAATTCGACATTTTCAAATGTAAATTTCTCACCAATAATTGCTCTATACCCGTCAGTACCAAACTTTATATCTTCCTTTGCCATAATTAATCCTTTTTATTATACTTTTCTTAAATTATAGCATAAGCAAAACTGCTAATTAAAAAGAGAAATCAAAAAGTTTGATAACATCAACTTCTAAAGCATCAGCAAGTTTCTTGATGGTTTTTATGGTAACATTCGCTTCGCCACGTTCAATTTGACCTATATAATTAAAATTCATGTCAACAAGTTCCGCTAATTTAATTTGCGATAACTTCTTTGATTTTCTTATATAGGCAAGTTTTGCACCAAATCTTTTTTCTAATTCTTCATTGTACTTCATTCTAATATTATAGCTACTTGACAATTCAATTTCTAATCACTAAAATAGTGTAATTAATAGTTATTAACTATTATAAAATAGTGATTAACCAAAGTTGTTTTTAAGGTTATATATGAATAATAAAAGAGAAATTGATATAGATAAAATTATAGAAGATTTAGAACAGACAATAAAATGTATAAAAGATAATAAAGATAATAAATCCGTTTTAAAATATTACATAGGTAAAATGCACTTTTCAGTACAAAATATATTAAATGCGATTTCTAATAATTAAGTATAAAGATTAAAATATAATATTTATAAAATATATAAATTGAATTATAAGTTAGCAGAATGCGATTTTTTGTACCAAATTTTTAATTATATGCTTCTGTAATAATCAGAAACTTTTGTCCCGTCATGTCTTGTATAAGACTTAACGTGTATTTCACCTGTTTGCACTTTTGCTTTTGCTTCACTTTCGTGCATCATTCTGCCACTCGTAAACTCTTCAAGAATTTTCTTTTGATTATGCCTTACTTCTTCGGGTTTCATTTTCTTAATTTCTTCAAAAGTATATATTTTTTTAGATAAGTCTGTCATTGTAATCTCCTTTCGTTTTTTATATAATACCTTTTATGAAACTAAACTTTTTAAAAAAATATATTTTCGGTAATATCCTATCTATAGATGGTTATGTAATGTTGCTTTATGCGATTTATTTTTGGTTTTATGTAAGACCAAAACATGAAGCAATGACTGCTCAAATAATTGCCGAACATGGTGAAGATTTATTGAGCGGTTATTATAAAATAGGCTTTGATTTAGTATATATAGGTTTCTTATCCATAATTTTGTTTTTCTTGTTTATAGAATTTCTTATTCAAAAAAAATGGAAATACAATATTTTTAAGAATACAGATAATAAAATATACTCAATTTTCTTTTGGATTGGAATTATTATTTTATTAATCATTTTTATAATAGAAATATTACCTATAATTCTTTTAATAATAAATTCATTTTTTATTTAATATATTTTAATTACTTGGTTATCTTAAAAATAAAATTTGTTGTATTTCTTATAATAATAAAAGTTAGTAAGTTGGGCATACCTGCCCAACAAAGCAATTTGGTGCAAAAAATTGCACCCTTGCAAGCTAAACATTTTTATCAGAAAAGCATAAAAACAAAAGAGCGAAATATAAAATATTTCGCTCTTAATTTATTCCAGCCATTCCTTTTTACAAATTTATATAATAATCCTAATATTTTTCACACAAAAGTTGTGCTACTTTCTAAAATACGGAGCCGATTTTAAATATCATCCCGATTTCAGAGGACAAATAATTTTATCGTAAAAACACAATAGCATATTACAAAAAAATCACCAAGTAGTGTGAACTTTTGTAAATAAACTTTATAAACATTCCGCCTGCTCAATAACGTATTTGTTATTCGGCGCAAGTCTTTTAGCCGAATTTGCATAGGTTTTGGACAGTTCCAAATAATGTTGATTTCCTGTTTCTTTATAAAGATATTCATTAGCATAAGAAGCATATAAGTAAGGTGCAAAATTATCAGGATTAATCGAAATTAATTTATCCAAATATTTAAGTGCTTCTTTATATTCACCATATAAATAAGATTTATAAGCATAACGTGTATAAATTTGCTCCAAGGTTTCAGGTCTGAAATAATCCTGATTAGAAAGATTTCCGTCACGTCCGAAAATTAAAGATGCTCTGTCTGATGAAACTCTTGCGGTTAAAGGTTCTGACTTATACCAATTATATAAACCTATTTCTTTCCATTGTTCTTCTACAAAATATTTTCTGTTTTGCGCAATATTTTCAACACGTTTTTTGCCCAAAGGATGAGTTGAACGATATTCTGCCTGATGCGAATCATACATTGCATTCATAAAAGAAATTGCTTCCGCGGCCTTATCCAAATCATATCCTGCTCTTAAAAGAAGTTTCGCTGCTTCTAAATCAGCAGCAAATTCCATTCCTCTGAATTCTTTTAAATCGGCAAGCCGTTTGAGTCTATATGTTGCTCCGGTATTAATTCTTGCTATTTCATAAGTTCTTTTGTTCATTTCATTCATTCTTTGAAGATGCCCTAACATCAAATGCCCCATTTCGTGTGCAATTACAAAAGCCAAAGCATCATCATTATCGGCAAGAGTATCATATAAAGCTGAATAAACCGCGATACAATTATTATCGGCAGAATAAGCATTAAAGGTTTCATAATCAGAGATAAAAACAACCCTGAAATTCATGTATGCAAGGTTATTCGCTCTTGCTAATCTGTCAACTGTTTTATAAAGTTTCGTATAATCTCTTGCATAAGCACGTTTATTGCGGTTATCACTTCTTACTTTTTTGAAATCATTAATATATTTTTTATAAAATTCTTTATCTGATTTGAGTTTTTCATCAATTTGTGCTTGAGTTAAAACTTCATAATCCGCAACTTTTAAAAGTTTTGGGTCTTTAATGTTTTTCACAACAGAAGTATTTTGTGTTGATATTTTATCCATAGATTCTGTATAAATTCGTGTTTGAGTAAATTTTTGGGTTTTCTTAATTGCTCTTGTGTTGATTTTTGTATAATCTTTTGCACTAACATCAGAGACAATACTAAAAACGGATAATAATATAAATAAAGCAAATATTTTCTTCATAAACACCTCAGATAATTTTATTAAATATTAGCATTATCAGACAATTATATCAAGCAAATGGTTTGTGTTATAATACAAAATCAACGAATTGATTTTACAATATCAGTCAAGTGGCTAATTGAGGATAAATATGAATAATGGTTATATATAAGTAATCTTTTTCATACTTCCAGCTATTCTTAATTCCAAACTATTACGGGTCATTTGACCCGTTTTCTTTATTTAAAAGCCTGTTCTGATAATGTTTTTGCCGTATTTGTTTTCAAGCTTATCAATAGCTTTTGCAATATTATCATTTTCATTTTGCCTGATTTCTTCGAATAAAGTACCTTGACTATTTTTAGTACAGGTTAAATCGCCCAAATAAATACCTGTTGCCCTGTATAAAACATCCTCTTTGTATATTTTTTCAAGCAACTTAATTGCTTCTTTAGAAATTTCAAGTTCAAAAGATGTTGCACAAGTCAAAGAGATTTTGGTATAGGAGCATTTAAAATCTTTCGTCCTCAGCATTACCCCGATAGTTCCTGCATAACCGTTATGCTTCCTTAATTTTTTGCAAGCAATATGTATGTGTTTATTTAATTCTTTTTTTATAAATTCAAAATCTTTTGTGAAAACACCGAAAGCAGATGTATCCTGTATTGATTTAGGTGCTTTGTAATCGCCATCAACAGGAGAAATAGTTTCTCCTAACAATTCATGCTTCATTTCTAATCCTTTTGCACCTAAAAGCTGTTTAATAACACCGTCAGGCATTTGTATAAATTCAAAACAATTAAGAATACCTTTCTTCTTCAGGGTTACAGTTATATTTTTCCCAATTCCCCAGATTTCTTCAATTTTGGTATTTTGCATTTCTGTTTCTATATTGTCCTTGTTTATAATGTAAATTCCTCCTGCGTTTTTTGCTTTATCACTTGCTAATTTTGCAAGAGTTTTAGATGTACTTAACCCTATTGAAACAGGTATATCAGCTTCTTTTAAAACCGTTTTTCTGATGTTTTTAATTATTTCAGGATAATTTTGTTTAAAAAGTTTTTTTGTTCCCGTTAAATCAATAAAGGCCTCATCGATAGAATAAATTTCAACATCTGGTGAAAAATTTTTCAGGCAATTCATAACTTTCTTGGATATTTCCTTGTATAGTTTGTGATTACCTGTTAAATAAATTCCTTTTGGAAAATCTTTTTTAGCCATAAAATAAGGCATTCCCATTTTAATACCTAATTTTTTTGCTTCTTTTGAGCGTGAAACGACACAACCGTCATTATTGCTCAGAACGCAAACAGGCTGACCCTTGAGTTCAGGCTTAACTGCTTGTTCACAAGAAACAAAAAACGAATCGCAATCAACTAATGCAATAATTCTTTCCATAATAATATATTATACAACTGTTCAAAAAATAATTCTTTAAAAAATATAAAAATAGCCGTTAAAAAATTATCCCATCAAGCCTGTAATAATTAGTATAATAAATAAAATAGGCAAAATATACTTCATCATAAAGATAAATATATTATGCAAAGTTTTGCTTTTAAATACATAATCATTGGCAAGATTTAAGCACCAGCCGACAACCAAGCATACAATCATACTGCTGACGGGCATTAATATATTAGCAGTTGTAAAGTCAAATAAATCAAATAATGTTTTTCCCAATATTTTAAAGTCTTTTAATGCGCTAAAAGACAGAGTTACGGGAACGGATAGCAGTCCTATTATTGCAAACATAATTGCTGCTGCTTTTTTTCTTGAAATATTAAATTTTTCAATCATAACTGCAACAGGAACTTCGACAATACTTATGCCTGATGTTAGTGCTGCAAAAAACAACAGGAAGAAAAATCCCAAAGCGACAAGTCCGCCATATTGCATCTGTGCAAAGATTTTTGGCAATGTGATAAAGACTAAACTTGCGCCCGAATCAGGTTGCAACCCGAATGAAAATACCGCAGGAAAAATCATTACACCTGCTAATATAGCAAAAATTGTATCAGCAACGATAATGGTAAATGCGCTTTTTGCGATATTATCTTCTTTTTTTAAATAACTGCCATACGTCAATATTGTTCCCATACCGATACTTAATGTAAAAAGTGCTTGTCCTAAAGCAGCAAGCAACATAGAAAAATCAATTTCCGAAAAGTCCGGTGAAAACATAAATTTCAAGCCGAGATGTGCATTAGGAAGATTTAAAGAAACAGCTACAAGTACAATGAGTAAAACTCCAAGAGCTGGCATCATTATTTTATTTGCAGTTTCTATACCTTGATTTACACCTCTGTATATGAAAAATATACATATAAAAAGGAAAAATAACGTAAATAATATTGGCGTATATGTTCCTGAAACGAAATTTGTAAAATATTGACCAAAATCAGTTATTTGATTAAGCGTAAAACTTTTTAAAATATAATATATTACCCAGCCGCCTACAACAAAATAAAATGAAGATATCATTATTGTACTGATTACATTTAGCCAACCAAAAGCTTCAAACTTGGGGTTTATTGAGCAATATGCGCCTAAAGTGTTTTTTTGAGATATTTTACCCAAAATAAGTTCTGCCAAAAGCGGTATTGAACAGATAAATAAGATTAGTATTAAATAAATAATAAGAAAAATAGCACCGCCATTTTTACCCATAATATACGGGAATCTCCAAATATTACCAAGTCCGATAGCTGAACCTATAGTTGATATAATAAAAGCAAATTGAGAGCTCCAAGAAGGTCTGTTTTCCATATCTTTCATCATGATATCTAAATTCAAATTTAGTATATAACGAATTACTTTTTTTGTAAAATCATGACAAAAAAGACGTGAATAACAAAGAGGTTAAGAATGGAGCCGCTAGTATATATAATGATATAAACTTTTTATTATTGCCCTAATTCGTAAGGCACTTCTGCTTTTTTCTTTTTAATATACTTTATCAATAAGTATATTAATGATGCAATTACGCATATTAATAAAGCAGCTTCAAAGGGTCTGTAAGCAAGCCAGGCAATTGTAATTGTTATTAAAGATAAAACAACTGAAACAATAAACAAAATAAAACCTGTAAAAAAGCCTAAAACAGTTGCAAGAGGAGGAATAAATTTTGCAATTGTTATAATGGGTTTTATAAATAAATTTAGACCTGCATACATTAATAGCCAGCCGACAAATCTTAATAATAGAGTTATCATATTATTAAAATCTTTATATTTTTTTAAAACCTCATCTTTTGATAATAGTCCGTCATATTGCAGGTAAACATTGCCATAATCAGTATAAGTCGCAGTAATTGTATCGTCTGATTTTTGAGTACCGATTAAAGATATTTTTGTATTTGACGGTGCATAAGAATAGGTGATTCTTATATCTCCAATTTCGGGATTATTAACACTTTTTGATGAATAATAAAGTCCGTCAAAAATTTGATATTTATTATTTTCGGGTAAATTCGTTATTCTTGTTAATCGTTGTATTGCATTTGTTTGTTTCTCCGTTAAATCGAATGCTCCAAATTTACCTGTTTTTGCATTATATCTTTGTGAAGAAATCGGGAATTGAGGGTTAATATGGTTTTCAGGATGCTTGAAACGAGCAGAATTAATACTTCTTGAACTCCATATCTTATTATAAGTATATGTTGTTGTTTCTGTAGAACTACCGCCAAAATTATCTTTTTCTTCAGTTTTTTTATCTTCATCCCACTGATACATTTCTACTTTTCTGTTTAAAACTAAAGCATTACGAACAGAAACATTTTCATCGGAAAGGGTTTCATTAGTAGTTAAAATACCGTTTGTTGAAATTATCTTATCGTCATTTTGTCTGTCAATACTTTCATTAGATACAACAGTTGCTGTTTTATTAAGATAATTTATTTGTTTTATGACTCTTGCATTATTACCTTCATTCCACCATAACAAAACAAAACTTCCGACGAATAATATTAAACCTATAATTAAACCGGCAAAAGAGTTTTTAATTCTTGAACCGTAAGATTTATGATGTACTTCAACAAATTTATCCATTTTAACTTCCTTTCCGTATTTTATGAAAATAATTATATATTATTTCCGGAAAATCAACAAATAATTTCGAATAATATGAGTAGCTTATCTGCATTAAGTTCAAATCATGTCGTTAAAAAAGAGCCATATTACTATGACTCTTATTAAATGGTCGGAACGACAGGACTTTCCGAACTTGTGAGGAAACGCAGCTTGTCTGCATTATGTTCAAATCATGTCGATTACACAAATATTACACAAAAATAAAAAGCCAATAGCTGAAAACAGTTATTGGCTTTTATTTTAAATGGTCGGAACGACAGGACTTTCCGAACCTGTGAGGAAACGCAGCTTGTCTGCATTATGTTCAAATCATGTCGATTACACAAATATTACACAAAAATAAAAAGCCAATAGCTGAAAACAGTTATTGGCTTTTATTTTAAATGGTCGGAACGACAGGATTTGAACCTGCGACCCCCACCACCCCAAGGTGATGCGCTACCAAGCTGCGCTACGTCCCGACAACAAATTAAAAAATATTCAATTATCAATGTATTTATTTTATCACTAAAATAAAAATTTTGCTAACTTTTGTCGTTATTTCGAACAGATTTTACACAAAATTCTATATATCGACCATTTTCACTTTTTTGGGCTTCTTCTTTCAAATTATCTGCTGATTTGTTGTTTTTTACTAAACTCTGAGTCATCTTCATTGCAAGCCAGATTTTTTTATCCAGCCTATAAAAATTCAATTTTCCTTTGTCGGATAATTGTTTCATACTCTCATAAAATTTAGTATAAATATGCTCTTTATCATTTCCTTTTATTTTTGATATATCAAATTTTGGTATATCTGTACGCAAACGCAGATAGTAATTAACATATTTATCATATATAGGGAAATATTTTTTTGTTTCTTCTGTACATCCATAATACCTTAACAAAGAAAAAAATTTTGTTATTAAGGAAAAAGGGAAAAAATTATTTTCTTTATTCTCAATTAAATCACAACATATTTTATCTATTATTTCTTTTAATTCATCATTATCAATATCAAAAACATTTTCATCTTGTATATTTTCATATATAACATTATTTGTATTTAACAAATTACCAAATCGTCGCACTTGCGTACTATAACAAGAATCTATAACTGTTAAAAGTAAAAAAATATCATTTTTATTTAGCTTACCAGAATTGAAATTTTTTATAATTGATTCAATTATATTTTGATCTGATGTATAAATTTTAGGAATATTATCATTGTAAATATCATCATCATTGCATTCTAATTTATCGGATAACCATTCATATACGTCTTGTAAATTTTTTATCTTACACATGCTTAAAATCTCCTTACAAAGTAAACAAAGTACTAAATGTTAGTATTAAAATAAAATTTTTCTATTAATTTTTACTTCTCAACGGAATATTATATTTTTTTAATTCTTTTTTTAATGTCGGAACAGGTAAAGTTCCGTAGTGGAAAATCGATGCCGCAAGTGCTGCATCTGCTTGCCCTTTTTCAAACACATCAACGAAATGTTGAACATTTGCCCCCGCTCCGCCTGATGCAATAACAGGGATGTTAAGACTTTCCGATACCATTTTTGTAACTTCCAAGTCAAAACCGTTTTGAGTTCCGTCTGCATCCATTGAAGTTAGTAAAATCTCACCTGCACCAAGTTTTTCAACTTTATTTACCCAATCTGAAACTTTAATTCCTGTGTTTTTTTTGCCGGCATTAATGAAAACATAAAAATCATCATCAACTTTTTTTGAATCGACTGCGACAATAATCGCCTGAGAGCCGAATTTATTTGAGGCTTTTTCAATTAATTCGGGATTATTAACTGCAGCAGAGTTTAATGAAACTTTATCCGCACCTGCATGTAATAAATTATTTATATCTTCAACCGTTCTTATTCCTCCCCCGACAGTAAAAGGGATAAAGACTTGTTGTGCAACTTTTTCAACCATATCTAAAGTTGTTTGTCTGCCTTCGTTGGTAGCGGTAATGTCTAAAAAAACGAGTTCGTCTGCACCTTCATCAGAATATTTTTTGGCAAGGCTTACAGGGTCGCCTGCATACATAAGGTTTTCAAAATTTACACCTTTAACGGTTTGCCCGTTTTTAACATCCAAACATGGTATTATTCTTTTTGCTAACATTTTTTACCTCTACTAAAGAATTTTATCAGAAAAATTATAATGATTTTATTAATTCTTTGTAAAATTTTATTAAATCAGGCATAAAAATAATTAAAGATTTTCAAAATTTTGCCGATATATATAATGCGTATTAAATGAAGAAGAGATAAAAAGCATGGTTAATCCAAAATTATTATTCCATAACACTATCCAAAATGCGATGAGTACATCTGTCATAAAACATGATGATTCAAAGAAACAAGAAACAAAGGCACCTGAAGAAGAAAAAAACGAGGAGCAAAAGCCTGTTGTTGAGGAGAAAACA
>JAKSUS010000200.1 GCA_024408745.1 Candidatus Gastranaerophilales bacterium
ATTAATAAATTTGCATATTCATAAGGATTAATCATAAAACCTACTTCAATTAAAACGCTTACAGGCATGGTTGGTCGAGTTAAAACGAAACTGGCATGCTTTATACCCTGATTTCTAAAACCTGTTGTTTTAACCAAATTATTTTGAATTTTATTCGCTAAATTAATTGCCTGTTCATTGTAATAATAAGTAGTTGTTCCATGAATTTCATAAGGGTTTTGCCCGTCAGGAAGTGCGTTATTATGAATACTGATTAAAATATCACTATCATTATCTTGTGCAATATCAACTCTTTTGTAAATTTCGACATCACAGTCTTTTGTTCTTGTCATAATGACTTTTGCACCTTCTTTTTCAAGTTCATGTTTTAAATATTTACTTATTTGCAAATTAATATCTTTTTCTTTGGTTTCTGTAGGTCCGATTGAACCGCATTCTTTTCCCCCGTGACCCGGGTCAATTGTTATTGTTTTCCCTCTTAAACCACCTTTTAACGGTTTTCTTATTTTTAAAATAAATGTGTTATTTTCATAAAAATAGTCATATCCAAATAAATTATCCATATTCATTGAAATATTTATTGTGTCATTATTAAAATTAAAATCTTTCACATAAGGACTTTTGACAATATAATCTTTAAATTCTAAATGCGTTCCATGCAGTTTTATTTTTAAATTGTTTTTATTTATAAAAATTTCTGTCAAAACAGGTTGTTCCATAGGAATTTTTACAAAAACATTCTTTTCATCTCCAAAAATTTGAACTTCAGATAAATTTTGAAGTTTTATTTTTTCTTTATCATAAGGAATTAAAACACTTTTCCCGATATAAGCAAAATTGTTATCAGATAATTTAACTTTATAATGGTCATTTATTAATCCTACAACTTCGACGACAACACCTTTCTTTAGCGGTGTCATTCTATCCCCGTAAGGTGTTTTTCTTAATGGAGCTTCTTTATCATTTACAATCATTATTTGATTTAGAGGTTGTAATTGTGGTTTTGTTGATGTGGTTGATTTAGAAGGAATCGGAACGGTTAAATTAAATTTTTCTTCTTTTATTTCATTATTTAAAACCGATTTTAAAATTATTTCGTTATTACCTTTATTTAAAGCAAAAACTCTCACAAAACTCCCGTTAGAATAAACTTTTACGGGTTCATTATTAATTGTTAAAACAGCTTTCGGGTGAGTATGACCGACAAAGAATGTTGAATTTGCATTAATTGTTGAATTGTTTTTGGGATAAACGATAACTAAACAATTACATTCGGCAAAAGCATAAAACCCTGCAAATAAAGCAATTGCCGTTATTATTATGATAATAAAATGTTTAAAGTTGTTAAGCAAATTCATAATCCTCTTGATTTATAGTAAAATATCATTATCAAGAATATAATAACACAGGTGGGGAATATTATGGAAAAAGTTAAAGAAGAATTCAATTTTGATTTATTAATTTTAGGCGGAGGTCCTGCAGGTTTGAGTGCGGGAATTTATGGTGCAAGAGGAGAATTAAGTACAGCTATCGTTGATATAAGTATGTTAGGCGGTCAACCGACAAACTATTTAGAAATTGAAAATTATCCGTCTTATGCAATGAGTGGCGGTTATGAACTTATGGAAAAATTTGAAGAACATGCTGATAAATTCAATGTTAAAAAATTTCCTATGGAAGAAGTTTTAAGCGTAAAACTAAAAGGCGAAGATAAAATTATTGAAACCGAAAATAAAATTTTTAAATCAAAAGCAATAATTCTTTGTACCGGAGCAAAAGCAAGAAAATTAGGTATCCCCGGAGAAAAAGAATTTGCAGGCAGAGGTGTTAGTTACTGTGCTGTTTGCGATGGTGCATTTTTCAAAAACAAGGTTATTTGTGTAGTAGGCGGAGGTAATTCAGCAATTGAAGAAGCAATTTATTTAACAAAATTTGCTTCAAAAGTTTATATTATTCACCGCAGAGGAGATAATACCGTAACAGGTATAATTATTAAGAATGTTCAAACAAATAAAGTTAGTGAAATCAAGACAAACGGTGTTTTCCCTTATATCGGATTTGCTGCAAATGCCGAACTTTATACTGATGAAATTGAAAAAGACAAAAACGGTTTTATAATTACAAATGAAAAAATGGAAACTTCAATTAAAGGTGTTTATGCGGCAGGTGATTTAAGAAATACTCCGTTAAGACAAGTTATAACAGCAGCATCAGATGGTGCAATTGCAGCAACTTATGCGATAAAATATATTGAGGAAATAAAATAATTTATGAAAAAAATAT
>JAKSUS010000201.1 GCA_024408745.1 Candidatus Gastranaerophilales bacterium
TTGTAAGATATATTAAGCATATTCTAATTTGTTTTTGCTTCCATTTTGAAAAAAATTATCTTTCCCGGATTGATTTAGAATACGAATCACAACAAGATTTATTATTAATATATTTGTTATTAAATGTTATCCCTTACGAGTATCCATAATGCAACGGCTTTATTTTTTTCGGAAGTTATATCTGCTACCAATTTGGGATCCTTTAAAACATTTATTATACTTTGAGGATTTTTGCTGATATTTTGTTGGCAATTGTATAATATATCATCTATATCTAATGCACTAAATAATGGATTTCCGTTTGCATCAGTTGCTGCTATAAGCGTTTCAACCATTTCCGGATGTGTTTCAATTAATTGTTTTGCATATGCTTTATCGTAATGCACTTTATCTAAAGCAGCAATTAAATCACTCTTTGTTACTTTTGCTTTTGTTTCTATTCCAAATGCTTTAGGGTTAGCTTTTAGTGTAGAAGCAAGAGGATCATTTGTTGCTTTCCAAAGTCCTGCTGCTTTATTGTTCCATTCGGAAATGATTTTTACTTCTTCAGAATTTGATAATATTGCGGTAATTATTTCAGGACTTTTTTCTATAGTTTTTCTGCAATTTAAAATCGCATCATCAATTTCATCTAAGCTGAATAATGGTTTCCCGTTACTTGCTTTTGCATTAGCTAAAGTTTCTACTATTTCAGGATGATTTTCTATTGTTTCTATACCTTTTGCAAGATCTTCAAGAGACCAATGTTTAGCATAATCATCACCGGATAAATTTTTAATTAATTTTTGTTGAAGCTTTGCAGTTTCAGCTCTTTGAACAATGTTAGCCGGTGCTTTTTCACCAAGAGCATTGTATATTTCAACACCGCGATTCCAGTTGTTTGCGATAAGACGTAACATAACACTTGATGAACCACCGCTTGAACCCGGTGAGCATTCTAAAATTGCAGCGTGCAAAGAGTCACGTGTGATTTTTTGACCTTGTCTTGTCATACTTTCAAGATATAAAACCATATCTAATGTATCATCAAGCAACTTTTGACCGTAAAATTCCGCAATATCACTATCTTTTTTTAATGCTTCAATTACACTTTGAGTAAAACCGACTTTTTTAAGAGCATCAAGTTGCATCGGTGTAAAACTTTTTGCAGATTGAACTGCTGTTATTTCAATCGGTGTTGCAGGTTTTAGTATATCAGGATTACTTGCAACTTTGTCTGCAGGAATTGTAGTTTCCAATGGGCTACCATCTTTTTTGAATGTCGTTTTTGTTACACTTCCGTCCGGATTTTTGACAGCTATACTTACCGGATTATAAAACTTATCACGAACTACTATTTCTGTAATTTCCCCATTTTTATAAGAAGTATGTCTTGTTACTTCATCACTCGCCTGAGTTTTAGGGAAATATTCTTCTTGAGAAGTTACATTTTCATTTATATCATATGTTGTTGTTGTCTTAACACCTGATTCACTTATTGTAAGTGTTTTGGTTTTGTGACCTGATGCGTCAAATTCTGTTTTCTGACTTAGAAATTTACCCTTATTATTATACAGAGATTCTGTTCTGGTACCATCAGGATTTGTTGTTACGAAAGCCCCTTCTTTGTTCGTGGAAGTTTCTACGATTGGCTGAGCAATTTTTGCAACTTGGTTTTCTTTAACAAATTCAGTTAATTGAGTATCCAGTTCTTTAGCCAAAGCATCTGCTTGAGATTTTAATTGTCCTGCCAAATCTTTATTACCTGCTTTTTTAGCAGCTTTCGTTTGTGCATCCAAATCTTTAATTTTAGCTAAATCATCACTCATTTTAGCTTGTGCAGGGGCAGATTTATCAAAAGCCATTTCGATTTCACCACTACGTAAGCGTTTAACAGGGTTGCCGTTGTAAGGGTGACCTTCTGAGTCAATCATCATTAATTTGCCTGCAGGCAGAGTTTCACCTTCTAAACTGGTAGTCGGTTCGTCAAAGACAGCCATTTTTAATTCAACACCTTCTTTTTTAATGATAGTCGCAACTTGACCGGGTTTTAATTCAGAAACCACAAGAGGACTTCTTGAACCGTCAGGATTGATAACTTCATATTGCTTTTCAGCAATATTGCCTTTTAATCCGGTAACAGGGTCATAAACTGCT
>JAKSUS010000202.1 GCA_024408745.1 Candidatus Gastranaerophilales bacterium
CATCTTTTAATTGTTTAATTGGTTGCCTGCTTTCAACATACATTGCATCAAAAGTATCGGCAAATTTATCCAATTTATCAGATAAAATGTTACTTAAAATATCTTTCTTTTCTTTTGCGAATAAATTCTTCAAAGTAAAATATTTTTTGCCGAAGTATTCATCAATTAGCCTTACCGTATCAGTTAAAGTATCTCTGTCATAGGTTTCTAAAAGTTCTGATTTAATAGAATTATAATCATTTATATCGGTAAAATGTCTTACTGCACAATGAAAATCTTCATTACCAAAATGCAAAAGCGCAAATATTAAATCGTGTTTTTCTAATGTAACGCTTGAAGTTGCAATAACATGTCCAATCATTAAATCAGTACCGCTTTTTTTAATTGCTCTTAAATCTTTTCTTTTGATTTTCCAGCAATAAACATTTGTTTCTGTTTCGGGTTCTTCATATAGAGATGTAATTGCCCAATGACTGATAAGTTGTTTTACATTGACAACGGATGGTTTTACCCAACGATAATAGATATCTTTACCGCTGCCAAACTCTAAAATATTGCTTTTTGCGTTATCTAAAATTTCAACGAATTTATCTTCAATATTATAATCAATAAATTCATTTGCAAGTTGAATTGCACGGGCAGCATATTTCATAATTTGAACGGTTTCTAATCCTGAAAGTTCGCAGAAAAACCAACCGCAACTTGTAAACATCAATAATGATTGTCTTTCCATTTCCAAAAGTTTTATTGCTTTAACTGTTTCATCATAAGATAAAACGTGATTTTGATGTTTTGAAATGAAATTTAAAGCATTGTCTTCATTTCTGTCTAAAATCACATCAATATAATCGTTTCTTGCGCGCCAAACATCATTAAACAATTCGCTCCCGTATTTTTCAAAAACATTTGAAAGTTCATCTCTTAAATAGTTTAAGGCTTCTCTCAAAGGGCGGCGCCATTTTTGGTTCCAACCCGGTTGTCCTCCTGTTTGGCATCCGCAATCGGAATTCCATCTTTCAACGCCATGACAGCAACTCCAGGATGAAACGGGTTTAATTTCAACTTCCATTTTCGGTGGTTCGAGTTCTAAATATTCAGCATAATTTGTAATTTTAAAACCTTCTTTTTCAACTCTTGATTTTAAAACATAAGCTAAAGCCATATCTCCGAATTTTGTATGGTGCCCGTAACTTTCACCGTCTGTTGCGATATTAACTAATTGGTTATAATCTCTTGCTAAAGAAACACCTTCTTTTAAGCGATTAACAAATTTTTCACCGTTTTGAAGTAAATTATCAAATGCAACAGATTTTGAAATTGCACCGTCATAGAAAAATAAATCCAAGTATTTTTCAGGATCTTTTTTTGAATAGCAACGATACGCTCTGCCGGGGTCAATGTTGCCTGAACTTACATCTTCCCAATTTCCGTTTTTATCATTCAATTTTCTGACTTTTTGCGCCTGAAAAGGTGATAAAACAGTAAATTTTATCCCGCATTCAATCAAAACATCAAGAGTTTCATAATCAATAGCAGTTTCAGCAAGCCACATCCCTTCGGGTTTTCTGCCGAATCTGTACAGAAAATCTTTTATCCCCCAAATAACCTGAGTAAATTTATCTCTGTTATTGGCAAGAGGCATTATTATATGGTTATAAACCTGAGCAAGTGCATTACCGTGACCGTTATGCTCTTGAACGCTAAGCGTATCGGCTTCAACAATTCTTTCATAAGATTTTGGGTCATGAGTTTCCATCCACGACAAAAGGGTCGGACCTATATTAAAACTCATACTTTTATAATTGCTTACAATATCTAAAATTTTATTATTTGAGTTTACAATTCTTGAAACGCTGTTTGGGTTATAACATTCAAAATTAATTCGTTCATTCCAATCATGAAAAGGTGAAGCACTTTCCTGAACTTCAATCGCCTCAAGCCACGGGTTTTCTCTCGGCGGTTGATAAAAATGCCCGTGAATTGTTATGTAATTAGTACGTTTATTCTCGCTCATAATAATTTAACCCTTAAATGTTTTCCACAACTACTATTGTGCAACATTTTTCAATCTTTCGCAAGTGTTTAACAGTTTAAAGTTTACAGTTGAATAGTTAAATGATTTCCACATGTCAT
>JAKSUS010000203.1 GCA_024408745.1 Candidatus Gastranaerophilales bacterium
AGAGGTTTGTCGGTATTGCGGTTGTAGGTTAGTGGATTGATGCGCGGGTTGGCGGTGGGGTGACATGGCGGTGTGTTCTGTTTTTTTAATGCGTGGAGCATCTTTTGGTGGTTCCGGTGGTGTTGTTGAAAGTCGTTTTTCCATATAATATGCATCTTTTTTACCGTTTGCGTACATGCCTTTTTCTGTTTTTACAATTTCAAAACCGTTTCGTTTGTATAATTCAATGGCGGTTTCATTATCAACCTCAACATGTAAAGATAATTTTTTAACTCCTCTTTTCTTTGCTAATGCTGTAATTTCTTCAAAAGCATGAGTTGTAAAGCCTGTCTTTTTGCCTCTGAATTCAGGTTTTAAGTTTAATGTTTCTATATATAAAGTTTGCGGGAATGAAGTATGCACCTGATAGTATCCTAACATATTACCATCTTTGCCATTAACTCTGTATGTAGAAATGTTTTTTGACATTAAATATTCTGTATATTCATCAACATCATCATATTTAATGAGATGACTAAAAGTTTTATCCTCTAATTCATAGATTTCCTCCATTGCTTCTTCATCATTTATAGCAATTCCTTTTGATGATAAGTTTGATGTGGTTGCAGGCTTAGATGTAGTTGTAGGTGTAACTTTCGGAATGAATAATTCAAAATAATTAACCAGCATATTTACATCTTTTTGTGCCCAGCCTGTATATAAATCCATGTAAATACCCGGACAATCTATATCGCCAAGAACTTTTAATGTTGTTGCACCTTCGTTTAAGCCGTCTGCAGGAATATCATTGAATTGATGACCTATAATTACAGGAATTTCTCTGCCGTTTCCGACTTCTTTATTAAGGTTTTTAATATATTCACAAATAGCAGTTCTTAATTTTACTCCGGTTTCGTTTGAGGTTTTATTATGATTGTTAATTTCAACGTTATCAATTACGAATATTGGATTTCCGTTTTCGTCCTGTGCATAATAACAAAGAGCATTACCTACAACTTTGCCTGATTTTGTATCAGTAATTTCAATCATATTGAATGCGGTGTTCATTATATAGTGAGGCATAGCAGCACCGTTACCACCTGCCATACCTATACAGCAAGTAGAATAATTGCCTTGGAAAATGTCTTTTTGAGGAATTCTGTCCCACATTTTTATTTTCCATTTTAAAGATACTTTGGCGCCTGATTTTTGAACGCCCTGAATATCAGCCATTCTTTGTTCTAAGTGGTCTTTAATTGTCATAACTGCCTGATTGTTGTTCTTCGAAGCTCTTTCAAAAAGGCCGTTAAGCTGTGTTCTTAAATTCTTAATAAAGTTTTCAAGTTTCTCTTTGCTGCTTGTAGTTGTGGAAGGAATAATAAATTTATCATCTTTAATGCATTTAGCGAATATTTTATCTATAACTTTTTTGGCACCATCATTTTGTCTTAAATGGTTAATATCTTCTTCAACTTGTGTTGCAATTTGTTCTAATCTGTCCGTTGTTGCATCTTTAGAAACAAAGTCAACTTCACATGATTTAGGCGGATTTACCCAAAGGTCATAATTTAAGCCTAACTCTTTAAATAACTCTTGAGTTTTAGCATTTGCAACGCCATAAGGATTAGAAGTATCATGGATATATGTTTTTAAATCACCTAATGATGCTACTCTTATTAAATCGTTAAATACTTTATCACCGTTATATTTTAATTGTTTTGCAAGTAAGTGCATATATTTTAAGTTCCATGCATTTTTACGTTCTTCCGGAATAGAATCAATTTCTGTTTGAGTTAAACCATTGCGTAAAAAGATTTGATTTAATAAATCGGCATGAAGTTTTGCAATATCAACTGCATTGTTTTCTATCATAGATTTAATAATATTAAAATCATAACCTACAGCCTTTAATGCTAACAAGGTATCAATCATTTCTGCTTTTTCGGTTGATATAAATGGTTTACCATCAATTTTTTTTGAATTTACCATTGAGCTTAGAATATTCATATCTTCAAAATTTAAATGTTGCAAATTATCAAGATACTCTTTTGCATCATCAAATCTAAACCTCAATAAATCATCAAGTGCATCTGTTCCGATTAATTTTGCCATTAATTTTAATTCGGTTTTTTGGTATTTGAA
>JAKSUS010000204.1 GCA_024408745.1 Candidatus Gastranaerophilales bacterium
TATCAAAGTGATAAACTTCAACTTTCTTTTGTGCAGATTGAATTTGTTTTGTAATAATAGGATTTTCAATAGCCATATCAGCAGGAATATTAAATGTTTCCATAATATTTGCAATTTTTTGTCCGCCAAAAATTCTCATCAAATCATCTTCCAAAGATAAGAAAAATTTTGTTGAACCTAAATCACCTTGACGAGCAGCACGACCTCTCAACTGATTATCAATACGTCTTGATTCGTGTCTTTCTGTTCCAATAACATGTAAACCGCCTGCTGCAACAACTTTATCATGTTCACTATCGGTGATTTTATAAGCTTCTTGTAAAACTTCATCTTTTAATCTTTCATAATCAGCCATGTCTTTTGTAATATTACGTTCTTCAAGCATTGTTTTTGCTAAATATTCGGGGTTTCCGCCGAGTAGAATATCGGTACCACGACCTGCCATGTTGGTTGCAATTGTTATTGCGCCTAAACGTCCGGCTTGAGCAATAATCATAGCTTCTTTTTCGTGTTGTTTTGCGTTCAAAACATTATGCTTTAAACCTTTTCTTGTTAGTAACTGAGATAAATACTCCGATTTTTCAATACTTATCGTACCGACTAAGCAAGGTTGACCTTTCTTATGTGCGGCAATAATTTCATCAACAACCGCATCATATTTGATTTTTGCATTTTTATAAATAACATCGGGATAGTCAATTCTGACATCTGTTTTATTTGTCGGAATACAGGTAACTTCTAAATTATAAATTTTGCCAAATTCGGCTTCTTCGGTTAAAGCAGTACCTGTCATGCCTGATAATTTCGGATATAATCTGAAAAGATTTTGGAAAGTGATGCTTGCCAAAGTTTGTGTTTCATCCTGAATCTTGACACCTTCTTTTGCTTCAATTGCCTGGTGCAAACCGTCTGACCAACGACGACCTTCCATAAGACGACCCGTAAACTCATCAACTATCATAATTTGACCGTCTTTAACAATATAATCCGTATCTCTTATAAATAATTCTTTTGCTCTTAATGCTTGCGTTAAATAGTGCGCGTATTGTGTTTGAGGGTCGTATAAATCAGTTACTCCAAGCATTTGGCATGCTTTATCAATACCTTCTTCATTAAGAACAATATTCTTATTTTTTTCTTCAATTTCATAATCAACGGGAGCAGATAATTTCGGTGCAATTTTTGCCATTGCAATATAAGTATCTGCTGATTTATTAAGACGACCGCTGATAATAAGAGGAGTTCTTGCTTCGTCAATTAAAATACTGTCGACTTCATCAATAATCGCATAATTATATGGTCTTTGAGTACATTGTTCCAAACTGCCTGCCATATTATCTCTTAAATAGTCAAACCCGAATTCGTTGTTTGTTCCGTAAGTAATATCACAATTATAAGCGGCTTTTTTGCGTTCAAATTCATCACCGCCACGTTCACCTGATAAAACAACACCAACAGTTAAACCTAAAAACTTATAAATTCTTCCCATCCATTCGCTGTCACGTTTTGCCAAATAATCATTGACAGTTACGACATGGACACCTTTACCTGTTAAAGCATTAAGATAACATGGTAAAGTTGCAACGAGAGTTTTACCTTCACCTGTTCTCATTTCGGCAATTTGACCTTTGTGAAGGAAAATACCTCCGATAAGTTGAACGTCAAAATGTCGCATGTTTAAAACTCTTTTACCTGCCTCACGAACAACCGCAAAGGCTTCCGGCAAAATTTCATCAAGTGCCTGTTGTTCAAGTTTATGGTCAGTTTTTTTATCTTTTGAAGTTTTTCTTTTTGCTAAATGTTCTTTAAATTCATCAGTTTTTGCTCTCAATTGTTCATCAGTTAAACTTGCCATTAACGGTTCAAGTTTATTAATTTCATCCACAATCGGCATAACTTCTTTAACTTTGCGTTCATTAGGATCGCCCATTATATTTAATAAAAAGTCTATTATTGTCATTCTCTATACTCCTCAATTAACAACATCTTAGCATGAAAATGTAATTTTAATAATTATCATAATGTTTATTTAATATTTTAAAATATGTATTTAAAATAAAAAAGAAGCCCTGTAAGGACTTCTTTTTCTAAATGGTTGCGGGGGCAAGA
>JAKSUS010000205.1 GCA_024408745.1 Candidatus Gastranaerophilales bacterium
GAAAGTGACCTTATTCACAAACAACAATTAGGTTATCCTGTTGAAGATTTATTATACGGTTTATGCCAAGCATTAGTAAGAAACTATTTAAGCAATTTGGCATTGGGAAAAGAATTGTTGCCGAAAGTCGTATTCCAGGGCGGAGTTGCAACTAATATAGGTATGGTAAAAGCCTTTGGAGAAGCACTTCAAACAGAAATTGTTGTTCCCGAAAATCATCAGACGATGGGGGCAATCGGTGCAGCACTTTTAGCTATGGAAAATCATCAATATACTGAAAACAAAACATCTTTCAAGGGTTGGGAAGTCGGTGAACTTCAATTCAGCGCAATTACAAGTATGTGCAACGGTTGTTCAAACAACTGTGAAGTCGTAACGATTATCCAAGGCGAAAACAACAATGTTCAGGGTTGTCCGATTAAAGATATTCAAGGCGACATTATTGCTCGTTGGGGTGGTACTTGCGGAAGATGGGAAGTTACAAGATAATTTAATCTAAGATTTTCCCTGAAAAAACATCTATAATTTGTTTTGTTGTATCTGGCAAATCATAATAATCATCAGAAGCAGTTTTAGGTGCTTCTTTAGATGATTGTTTTACTTCTTTTATTTCTTCTTCCGTTGCAATCGGTTCTTCTTTTTCAACAACAGGTACAATTTTTTCAGGTTTATTAGTTTCTTCTTGCTTATCAGTTAAGATTTTTTTTTTGAAATCCTCATCAGAGATTTTTCTAAAAATAAAAGTCGGAACTTTACCGCATAAAGTTTTAGCGATTTCCTCTAACAGAGGTTTTCTTTGTTTAATTTTATCTACAAATACTTCGTTTTTAAAAGCAAGTTCAATTTTATCGGAGTTTGAAACGATTGCTTTTGCCTGCGTTTTAACAAGTGCAAATATTGCGGGGTTTTGTCTTTGTAATTCGCCTAAAAATGTATCCCAATTAATTTCTATAAATGCTGAAGAATGTTCTTCTTTTTGAACAGGTTGTTGTTCTTCAACTTTTTCGGGTTGTTTAATTTCTTCTTTTATTTCAGTTTTAACTTCTTCTTTTACTTCAACAACTTGAGGTTTTGGTTCCTCTTTCTTAACCGGTTCAACAGGTTGTTGCGGTTGAATTTGAGATTTTGGAGTTTCAATAACAGGTGACGGTTTTGTAGCAGGTTGCTGTTGGGTAACAGTTTCCTGTTGTGTAACAGGTTTGGTTATTTGAGGTCTGAAACCTGAGCTTAATTGATTTTCCAAATTTTCAATTCTTTCCAATAATGCTTTTTGAGCAATAATATTTTCTCTTGTAGTTGCGTTAATAATAGCAACATCAAGCCACAAATAAGGGTTTGAAGAATTTCTTATGTTTCTTTCATTTGAACTTAATTCTTCAATAATTTGAACAATTTCCTGTGTTGAAAATTCTTTTGCCTGAGATAAAATTCTTTCGCAATTTTCTTTTGAAATATCCAATAATTTTGAAGCTTCATCAACGTTTTTGCAAACTGATGCAATCATCAAATTTCTAAAATATGAAATAAGTTCTTTTATAATTTGATTAGGGTCATTACCTTTATCAACAATGGTTTTTAACAAAGTTACAACTTCATTCGGGTTTTTGGTTGCAATTAAATTTGATAAATTGTATAAGTCGTTATCATCAATACTTCCAAACAAAGTGATAATATCATTTTTCGTGATTGATTTATTTTCTAACGCAAGAACGGTGCTTTGGTCAAGTAATGCAAGAGCATCTCTTAAACCGCCAGCTGAGCGTCTTGCAATAAATTCAATCGCATCATCATCAATATTAATTTTCTCAGTATCAGCGACAAATTTTAATCTGTTTTTAATATCATCAACACTAATTCTTCTGAAATCGAATTTCTGACAACGGCTTACAATAGTTTCAAGAACCTTATGTGCTTCTGTTGTTGCAAGGATAAAAATTAAATTTTCGGGCGGTTCTTCTAAAGTTTTTAATAAAGTATTAAAGGCTTCTTTTGTAAGCATGTGAACTTCGTCTATAATATAAATTTTATTTTTGCCCAAAACCGGTGTGTATTGAACTTTTTCAAGCA
>JAKSUS010000206.1 GCA_024408745.1 Candidatus Gastranaerophilales bacterium
CAAACAAAGCCAAACAATAAACATATTAAGCATTAATGCTAAAATAACTATGCTTTTTTGGAGCAAATCACCTTGTGATTGTTTGATAAATAAAATTAACATTGTAATTGCGGCAGGTCCTGATAAAAGAGGAATTGAAATAGGAAATACCGCTAAATTTGTTGTGTTTTCTTCATCAGGTTGTGTTTCAGGAGTTTTTGCCATTACCATTTCTATTGATAACAATATCAATAATATTCCTCCTGCAATTCTAAAAGCATAAATTGTTATACCAAACATATCAAGTAATAATGATCCGGTAAGAGCAAAAAACACTAACACCATAAATGCAATAAAGGAGCCTTTATTTGCAATTTGTCTTCGTTGTTTGGGTGTGCATTTTGAGGTTAAAGATATAAAAATTGGTGTAACACCAAGCGGGTCAATTGTTAAAAACAATGCCCAAAATTGAATTATGAATGTTGATATAAATTTTGCTAACATAATAATTAATTATATAATTTTATAATTAATTCGCAACCTCTTATTGTAGAATGTTTTATCAGTTATTTTAAATATGCTTTAGTTTGAAGAAATTTATTAACTCTCGGACAACTGCTTAAATTATCTAAATTTCTAACCTGATTTCCAAATATGCAAGCATTGACACTTGCTCTGCAATATCTGCATTCTTCGCAAGATAAGTACTTTATTTCTTCTAACGCTTTGAGCTTTTTAAATTTAGCATACTCTTCTAACGTTTGCACATAAGTAATGCCTGATGTCATTATTATCTCTTCTCCAATTTCAATATGTGTTGTATCAAACAATGTGTTATGAATATTATAAATGCCATAACATGAGTTACGCAAATATGTTAAGAATTGTTACAAGAAAAAGGCAAGTAAATAATCACTTACTTGCCTTTTTAAATAGATTTATACTTTTATTATTTTAGTTTCTGTCTCTGTTAATGATTTTGTTTCCGCCACCCCACGACATTCTGTCACGAAGTTCACCACCAACTTTTTCAATCAAATGGTTTTGAGAAACTTTTCTGAATTCGTTCATCTTAGGATATCCTGCTTTACAATCGGCAACGAATTCGTTTGCAAACGAACCATCTTGAATTCTGCTTAAAATTCCTTTCATAGCTTCTTTTGCTTCAGCACCGATAACTTTTGGACCGCTAACAAAATCACCGTATTCTGCTGTATTTGAAATAGAATATCTCATATCAGCAATACCGCCCTGGAAAATCAAATCAACGATTAATTTAACTTCGTGGCAGCATTCAAAATATGCCATATAAGGTGAATATCCTGCTTCTACAAGAGTTTCAAAACCTGCCTGAATAAGTGAAGTTAAACCACCGCAAAGAACTGCTTGTTCACCGAATAAATCTGTTTCGGTTTCTTCTCTGAATGATGTTTCAATAACGCCTGCTCTTGCTCCGCCGATTAATGCAGCATATGCTAAAGCAACTTCTTTTGAATCACCGCTCGGGTCTTGCTCTACGGCAACTAAACAAGGAACACCTTTACCTTCTTGGTATTGACTTCTTACGGTATGACCCGGCCCTTTTGGGGCAACCATAATTACGTTTACATCATCAGGTGCAACGATTTTGCCGAAGTGGATATTAAAACCATGTGAGAAGCACAAATATTGCCCTGCTCTTAAATAAGGTTTGATTTGTTTTTCATAAACTTCAGCCTGAATTTCATCAGGGATTAATATTTGAATAACATCAGCCCATTGAACAGCATCTTCTATTGATAAAACATCAAGTCCTTCCATTTTTGCTTTTTTAGCAGATGCTCCGTCGGGGCGAAGTGCTGATTTTACACAAACACCTGAATCTCTAAGGTTAAGAGTTTGACCGTAACCTTGAGAACCATATCCGACAACCGCAACTTTTTTGTTTAAAAGTTTTGATGTGTCAATGTCTTTGTCGTAATAAATTTTTAATTCTGTCATAATTTTT
>JAKSUS010000207.1 GCA_024408745.1 Candidatus Gastranaerophilales bacterium
GTATTTTGCTTTTTAGAGATAGAAAAAATTTGTTTTGGAAAATTTAGTGAAAACATTTGATATAAAAGATTTAAAAAGTGATTATGAAGAATTTGAGGTAGGATTCTTAAGTATATACGCTTGCAAGAGTGCAAATTCACGCGGAAGATTTCACGAAGAAAAAGAATGTTTGTTGAGAACTGTTTTTCAACGTGACAGAGATAAAATCCTTCACTCAAAAGCCTTCAGAAGATTAAAGCACAAAACACAAGTGTTTGTTTCGCCGATCGGTGATCATTACAGAACAAGATTAACTCATACTCTTGAAGTTTCACAAATTGCAAGAACCATATCAAGAGCGTTGAGATTGAATGAAGACTTAACGGAAGCAATTGCATTAGGACACGATTTAGGTCATACGCCATTCGGACATACCGGCGAAGAAGTTTTAAATGAATTATTGCCGGGCGGTTTTTCTCATAATAAACAAAGCATAAGAGTTGTTACGGTTATTGAACCTTTAAATCTTACTAAAGAAACTTTAGACGGTATTGAAAACCATACGGGCGATAATATTCCTTTTACTTTAGAAGGTCAGGTTGTAAGAATTTCAGACAGAATTGCATACTTGAACCACGATATTGATGATGCTATAAGAGCCGATATGATTAGTTTGTCGGATTTGCCTATACAATGTTTAGACTATTTTGGACACAATAAAAGTCAAAGTATTACAAAAATGGTGTTTGATATTATTGAAAACAGTTTAGACAAAAATGAAATTTCTATGTCAAATGAATGCAAAGATAATATGAATATTTTAAGGAAGTGGTTATTTGATAATGTTTACAGTACTAAAAATGAAGAATTAAAAGCAAAGAAAATTGTTCATGAATTATTTGAATTTTATGTGAATTTAATTCAAAAAAAATATAATTGCGAAGATAAAGACTTGGTTTTAAGAATTGCAGCCGATTATCTTGCAGGTATGACAGATCGATATGCAATGAAAAAATACAAACAATTTTTCCTTCCTGCAAATCATTTGTTGGAAGAAACGGATACATTCCTTTATAAATTAGCACAACAAAACGGATTGAATGAGAAAATATAATGGGACAAAACGATAACGTAATAGAACAAATTAAAGATAAAATTGATATTATCGATATAATTTCAGAACACGTTGCACTAAAGAAAAACGGTCGCAACTATATCGGTTTATGTCCTTTCCACAAGGAAAAAACCCCGTCATTTAGTGTTAATGCGGAAAAAGGTATTTTTAAATGCTTCGGTTGCGGTGAAAGCGGCGATGCAATAAGTTTCTTAATGAAATTAAATCATCAGTCTTTTATGCAGGTTATGGAAGATTTAGCATATAAATACGGGCTTGAATGGAAAGTCCAAGGCTCAGGTAATTCAAGTGAAATTAATGAGCAAAAGAAAATGATGCTTGAGGCTAATGCTTTAACTGCAAAATTCTTTAATGACTATCTTGAAACACAAAAAGATGCGAAAGATTATCTTGAAAAACGTCAATGCGATGATGAAATAATTAAGCGTTTCGGTTTAGGGTTTGCACCCGATAAAAATGATGCACTTTTAGATTATTTAACTAAAAAAGGTTTTAAAGCAGAATTTTTGGAAAAAGCAGGACTTGTTTCGGCAAAAACTGACGGTAAAGGTTATTTTGACAAATTCAGAAAAAGAATTATAGTTCCGGTTTATAACGAAAAAGGTGATGTTGTTGCATTCGGTGCAAGAATTTTTCAGTCCGATAACGGCCCGAAATATATAAATTCTCAAGAAACTTTGGTTTATAACAAAAGCAAAACCTTATACGGACTTTATCAGGCAAAAGATTTCATAAGAGAAAAAGATGCCGTTCTTATCATGGAAG
>JAKSUS010000208.1 GCA_024408745.1 Candidatus Gastranaerophilales bacterium
ATACAAATTGTGTAACCTTTTGCGGTACCGCTGAACCAAAGAACCCTGCAAACGCACCAAAAGCAAATGAACTGTTTGCTCCTTGCATTACTGCCATTTGATGTGCAAGGAAGTTTTCATAATCGCCTTTTATTACTGTGTCGTTTATATTTGCAACTGTTCCGGTTACTGCCGAATAAGTGTACATTTTTGTACCTTCATTAAGCATTGGTCCGATTAATGATACACCCTTCCCTGTTAGCCTTAATGCGCCTTTTAATAATTGATTATTAACTTGTTTACTTGCAATAGCTACACCTAACCTGTTAAATGTACCCATAGCCGTTTGGGCTAAAACTTGTCCGCCTTTTGTTTCTGCTGACCAACCTAATGTCATTAACATCAAAATTGTTTCACCTAAACCGTTCATTACTGTATTCATTGTGTCTGCATTAGGATTGTATAGTTCAATGTTAATAGCTTTTCTTATTGCATTTTTATATTCATCCGTAAAACTTCCGTCAGGTTTTTGTGCTTTTTTAGCATCAATAATTTCAAAAAGTTTTTTAAATGCTTCCTGATTATAACTTATGCCATATTTTTCAGAATATTCACCCAGAATATCTTTAAAACCTTCTTTGAATTTTTCAGGATTAAGAGTTTTTAAATCTGCCGCTCTTTGTGCACATTCTTTTCTGTATTCAGCCCATTGATAATGGTTTTTTTGTCCGCCTATGACATAATTAAGACCTTTTTTGATTTTTTCTGCCCATTGATAATGTTCACCGTTTAAACCTGCTTCACCTATAGTTTTATTTTCAAGATAAAAAATCCCTTCCGCAAATTGACCAAACAAACCAATGCTATCTGTATATTGGTCATTAAATGAAGCTTCCATTAAAAAGAGTTTTGTCATTATATCTTGAGCACGCAATTGATTAATAATTGTTTCTCGTTTGTTTTCTGTTTCTTTAATTTCTTCTGGTGTTCTTAATGTAATATGATTTGATAATTCTAAAATGGTAGATAGATTATCAAAATTCATTTCTAATTCATTATCAGCCAGTAAGTCTTTTATTGCTTGTGGATTTTGCATTTTTGCAAATACTTCTTTGGGCAATGCATTTAATCTTTCTGCAATTTTTTGTCCGTCCGCTGTTGAAAAATCTATTTCAAATACTTTAATAAAGTTTTTTATATAAAATTCTTGAAATTTCTCAGGTGATAACTTTTCTCTCATTGTTTCAATAAGAGTATTATCATCAACATCATTAATTTTTGCTTCTCCGATTTGCTGTGGTTTTAATGAAATATTAAAATCATAACTCAATGAACCGTTTTTATTAAACCAATCTTGTGTTGCTTTTTGTGCCGCAACTCCTTTGTTTTTTATTTTCATATCTTGAATGATTGCTTGAGCTTCTTCAGGAAATGCCATAGCATCAATATCTTCTAATATTTTTTGTTCGAGATTTTCAATGCTATCTCCTTGAGAAGTTTGTATTGTCAATCCTTCTTGTATGTTTTCACCGGCAGAATGTTCATCAACCATGCCTGTTTGATGAATTGATGATATTTCTTCTTCTTTTTTAACTTTCTTTTTACTTTTATCGGATGTAATTTGCGAAGAAACTATATCTGTTTTGATTTTACCTATGTTTAACCTATCTTCTGCCATGCTAATATAACCTTACACACAACCTTTCTCATCATGTATATCGGCAAATTTGAATAAATCTTTAGTACTTCTTCTA
>JAKSUS010000209.1 GCA_024408745.1 Candidatus Gastranaerophilales bacterium
CAACCTGCACAGTATAAACCTGTGTAAGAACTTTTATAAATATCACCTTTTTCCAAAAGTTTTTCAAAAGCCCATTGAACAACTTTTTCATGGTCTTTATCGGTTGTTCTTATGTATCTGTTATAATCAACATCAGCTTTCGCCCAAGCTTTTTTAAACTCACTGCTTGTATTATCACAATGTTGTTTATGTTCAATTCCGTTTTCCTGTGCTGTTTTTTGAATTTTTATACCATGCTCATCCGAACCTGTTAAGAAGAAAACGTCTTTTCCTCTTTGCTTAAAGTGTCTTGCTATAACATCAGTTGCAATTTTTTCGTAAGCATGACCAATATGAGGAAGTCCGTTTACATAGTCAATTGCAGTTGTTATATAAAATTTTTCTTTTTCCATTTTCTCTTTTCCTTATAACATAATCAAAAGTCTTATTACGATTTCTCTTGCAAAACTTATTACCGCAAAAGCAACAATAGGTGAAAAATCAATCCCGCCAAACGGTGGAATAATACGTCTGAACGGCTCTAATATAGGGTCGGTAATATCTTTCATTGCCTTAAAAGGTTGATTATACCAATTAATATTAGGGAACCATGTTAACAAAATTCTTACAATCATAATCCAAATAATAATTTGGAAAAATAAATCAATACCCTTTATAAGCGAAATATTTGAAATCATTAAACACGTCCTTTTTCTAATGTATTACCACATTCACAATTATTTCTTTCATCAGGAATTTGTTCGATTAATTCAAATAAAACTTTCTTTAAATTAGCGATATTGTTATTAAATACATCAATAACTGCCTTATGACTGACAGGTTCGGTATCGCTTACCAATCCTGCATCATAATCAGTTATAAGTGAAATATTTAAAGGACACATGTTTAATTCTCTTACTAAATAACTTTCAGGGTAATTTGTCATACCAACAACACTAAAGCCTTGGTTTGTATAGAATTTTGATTCTGCTTTTGTGTTAAATCTTGGTCCGTTTATAACTAACATTGTTCCAGTTTCATGAACATTTACACCGTTGTTTCTTGCAACTTTAATTGCTAAATCTCTTAATTCAGGACAGTATGGATCAGCAACGCTAATATGGGTGCAAATAGGACCTTCGTAGAAGGTATCTATTCTTCCTTGTGTAAAGTTTACAAATTGGTCGCAAATTACAAAATCACCGGGTTTAATATCTTTTTGCAAACTTCCAACCGCACATGGTGAAATAACTCTTGTGCAACCTAACGACTTCATTGCATAAACGTTAGCTCTGTAATTTATTTGATGAGGTAAAATATCATGATATCTGCCATGGCGAGGTAAGAAAGCAACTTTTTTATTTCCGATTTTACCGAGCATTAATTTATCAGATGGTGAACCATACGGAGTTTCAACCTTGATTTCTTCAATGTCATCTAAAAACTTATAAAACCCTGAACCACCAAAAATACCGATGTCCGCTTTTTTTTCATTACAATTTAACATAGCTTTCTCCTCAATAAGTAATTTACAAGAAAAATTATAACATAATCAGTCAAAATATAAAATATTGTTATGTTTTATAACATATGCAGCAAATCAGGATAATATTAATGTCAAATTTCAAACACATGTTAGACTATATTGTTCATATAATATTAATTATGCGAACTTTTTTATTTAATAGCAACACTTTGGATTTTGACCCATTTCTTTTGGCGCAAAAGAAACGGGTCGCAAAGAAAACA
>JAKSUS010000021.1 GCA_024408745.1 Candidatus Gastranaerophilales bacterium
ATTTTTTGATAAAAAGTTTTTGTCAGAAATATTAAAAAATTTAAAATATATAGAAAAAGAAGATAAATATTTTGAAAATAATTCCCAAGCAATAGAAATAAAAAAACGACTAGATAAAATTTTTGCTTAAAAAAATAGTTTTTTAAAAATTTCTTAATTCTTTCAATTCTCTTAATTCTTTTTGATAAGGTGAATATCCGTTAATTTTTTCAATAATCGGAGGAATTGTTTTCAGGGCATAATCAATTTCTTCTTTAGTTGTAAATCTGCTTAAACTAAATCTTATGCTGCCATGTAAACATGTAAAAGGTATTCCCATTGCTTTTAAAACGTGACTTGGTTCTAAACTTCCGCTCGTGCAGGCAGAACCTGAACTTGCACAAATTCCTGCATCTGCAAAGTGTAAAAGCATTAATTCGCCTTCAATATATTCAAAACTTATATTTGTAGTATTTGGAACTCTCGGGGCTTTTGAACAGTTAATTCTTGCATTAAAGACTTGTTTTACAATTCCTTTTTCAAGTTCATCTCTTAAACTTTTTACTCGAGTATTTTCATCAACAAGAGCATTTTTGGCAAGTTGTGATGCTTCACCCATTCCTATAATTCCCGTAACGTTTTCCGTTCCGGGTCTTAACCCTTTTTCCTGATGACCACCTAAAATAAGAGGAGGAAGTAAAATACCTTTTCTTACATATAAAGCGCCTATTCCTTTTGGTGAATGGAATTTATGTCCTGAAATTCCCAACATATCAATATTTGCTTTTTGAACGTTCATTGGAATTTTTCCTGCAGCTTGTACACCGTCAACAAAGAAAAATGTTTGAGGATTAATTGATTTTATAATTTGTGAAGCTCTTTCAACATCAAAAACAACACCTGTTTCGTTATTTGCCCACATAATTGAAACAAGAGCAGTATCTTGAGTAACCAAATCTTTTAATTCATCAACAAGAAGTTCACCTTCCGAGTTAACATTCAGATATGATACGGTATAACCTCTCTTTTCAAGCCATTTATAAGTATTTAAAACACAAGGGTGTTCGACTTTTGTTGTTATAATATGTTTTTTGTTTTTATTGATTTCCAAAGCACCTTTAATTGCAATATTGGCACTTTCCGTTCCGCAACCGGTAAAGGTTATTTCATAAGGATTTTCGGCACCCAAAAAATCTGCAATTTGTTCTCTTGCAACTGCTATATCTTTTGAAACATTTCCGCCAAAAGAGTGCATACTTGAAGGATTTCCGTATCTTTCACAGAAAAAAGGCATCATTTTTTCTAAAACTTTTTCATCAACTTTTGTTGTTGCATTATTATCAAGATAAATAATATTTTTTTCCATAATAAAAGCCTTCTAATTTACCGAGATAACTTCAATATCAGGTGAAACCTGTTCTCTCAAGGTTTTTTCAACGAAGTTTTTAAGAGTGTGAGAACTCATTGAACATTTTCCGCAAACTCCGCAAAGTTTAACATAAACTTTGTTATTATCAACATCAACAAGTTCAATATCTCCGCCATCTTTTCTTAAGTGCTCGGATATATAACCTTCTAAAACTTTATTAATTTTTAAAACGATTTGAGTATTGGTTAAATTATCTTTTTTTTCATTTTTCTTTTTTAATTCGTCTAAAATTATGGCAGAAGCTTCTTCTCTGCACTTTCCGCAGGCAGAAGAAACTTTTGAATATTGTGCTGCTTCATAAATATCCGTTACGCCTTTTTCTCGAACCAGATTTCTCAAATCCTGTTCTTTAACGTTAAAACAAGTACAAATTACAGGGTTATCATCTTCTACTTTCTTTTCAATACCTTTATAATTAGCTATTGCATCTTCAAGAGCTTCTTTTCCCATAACGGAACAGTGAATTTTTTCATTCGGTAAACCGCCTAAAAACTCAACAATATCCTGATTTGTTATTTTTTCGGCTTCTTCAATGGTTTTACCTATAATCATTTCGGTTAAGGCACTTGAACTTGCAATAGCCGAACCGCAACCGAAAGTCTGAAATTTTGCATCGGTAATAATGCCTTTATCATCAATTTGTAAAAATATTTTTAACATATCACCGCAAACTAAACTTCCTGCCTCACCTACCGCATCAGGATTTTCAAGTTCGCCGACATTTTTAGGGTTTGTATAATATTCTTTAACTTTATCTGTGTATTCCCACATAATCTAACCTTTTAATCTCTTTTATACAATAGAAATCTTAGCACAAAGAAAAAAACAGTTAAATATTAAAACAAAAAAGCCCTGATAAAAAAACAGAGCTTTTTTAAATAAGAAGTTTTATTTATTCACATTCATGTTCAATTTCTTCTTCTTTCATCATTCTTTTTATATCACTTGGCATAACGGTATCAGGAGCTAATGATTTATTTTCCAAGCCTTTTTCCAATAATTTAGGATAATCGGCTTTTAATTTTTCATCAGCAATTACTAAATCTCTACCTTTAGCCGCAGTAATTATTCTTATTACATTTTCAGTCGGTGAGCCTTCGCCGTTTACTGCTTCCTGAACTTTATAACTTCCCCAGTTATCGGGTAAGTCATCAAGATTTGCATAACTTTTATCATTAGTTAAACGTTTTTGAATTTGGCTTTCAAGAACTTTTGTAACGTATTCTTTTTGCGACTTAAATCTGTTAGGGATAATAATTTCAGAACCTATAACACTTTGAGCCTCTTTATTTTCATGTTTTTCAAATAACTCTTTAGCAAATTGCAAATGACCAAGTTCATAGTCTAAAAACATTTCCCAAATAGATTTTATTCTTTTATCAACCTCATCTTCCATGCAGGTATAATAGTTACAAACTTCCGTAAATTCGTGAAGTAATAACTTTTCATACCAACTTTCGGTCGGGTCAATTAAAGATTCATACATATTAACGTGTTCTTCTTCAACGTCTTTAATTTCTGCATAAGTTTCTCTTATACATTGATTTCCGTATTCCATACCATGTTCGGCATAATAATTATGTGTTTGTTGTTCGGCTGAAACAAGCGTATAAAGATTAACTTTTGTCTGTGGAGAAGTATTTTCTTTATCATAAGGTTTTCTTAAACGAATTTTATTACAGTTATGATGATTTTGAGTAGGACGACCTAAAATAATGTCGGTTTGATTTTGAACAATATCATTCGGACTAATGCCATGAGTCATATATGCCCATTGAGAATAACGATATAAATGGTCAAAATCTTCAAGCAACCCGAAATCAAAAGTTTCTTTTACATATTTATCAGGTTCATTTTGTGCCATCCAAGCAGTTAAATCAACTGCAACCTGTTCATATCCTAATGTTGTTTCCAAAATACTTTGGTCAGACGGTGTTAACCAATTTACCGTAGTTTGCTGCATATCTTCAATACGTTTTGTAGTTGCAAGAAATCTATTTGTTTCTTCATCATTACAGTTTCTTGCAAAATTATGCTTAAAGTTCCAGGCTTCAACTTCAATACCGTTCATCAAAATTTGTCTTGTTCTTGTATAACAATCAACTTCTGTTTTATTAAAAGGTATAAGTGCAATATCATGCCAAGTTCTAAGCTGTTTATCAATAGGTGTTCCTTTTTCTTCTAACGGATTAAAAGTCATAAAATTTTCCTTTCATAAAAATGCTAAATCAACATTAAATAATCTTATTTAATGTGTACGCATTTAAAATTTTAGATTATATTTTAAAAAAAATATCCGACAATCGGGTAAAATTTATTTTAAAAACAAGGTTATGTTATAATTTAGAAAAAAGAAGAATAAACAATGGAAAAAGATAAATTTTTTAACTTTCATAAAAAACAGGAACAAAAAAAAGAATTAAATACAAAAAACTGGGGTTTGAATATCCAAAAAAGAGAATATCAGGATATTGTAATTTCTCATACTAATCACCCGGAAGATACTTATAAAAAACATTAAAAGCTTCATTCATAAAGAGTAAATAAGCATTAATTTCTTCACACAAAACTAATTTTATAATATTATTAAGATATGATTGATAATATTAGAAATTTTTGTATAATTGCACACATTGACCACGGCAAATCTACTCTTGCCGACCGTTTGCTTGAAAAAACAGGAACGGTTGCAAGTCGTGATATGAAAGAACAACTTCTTGATAATATGGATATCGAAAGAGAAAGAGGTATCACAATTAAACTTCAGGCAGCAAGAATGAACTATAAAGCAACCGATGGGAATGATTATATTTTAAATCTTATTGATACTCCCGGTCACGTTGATTTTTCTTATGAAGTTTCAAGAAGTTTAGCCGCTTGTGAAGGTGCTTTGCTTGTCGTTGATGCAACACAAGGAGTTGAAGCTCAAACTTTAGCAAACGTTTATATGGCTATTGAACAAAATTTAGAAATTATTCCTGTTATTAATAAAATCGATTTACCGAGTGCTGATGTTGATAAGGTTAAAGAAGAAATTGAAAATATTGTCGGAATCGATGCAAGCGAAGCAATTTTAGTCAGTGCAAAAACAGGTTTAGGTGTTGAAAACGTTTTAGAAGCTATTGTAAAAAGAATTTCACCTCCCGTTGATACAAGCGATAAACCGTTGAGAGCATTGGTTTTTGATAGTGCTTATGACCCGTATTTGGGAACGGTAAATTATTTTAAAGTCGTTGACGGTGAAATACATTCAACCGATAAAATTAAATTTATGGCATCTGATAAAACTTATGATTTAGTTGAATTAGGATATATGCGTCCGACAAGAACTCCCGCAAAGGTCATCAAAACTGGTGAAGTAGGTTATTGTGCCGCTTCAATTAAAGAAGTTACTCAATTAGTTGGTGATACTATAACTTTAGATGAAAATCCTGCCGCTGAACCTTTACCCGGTTATAAAAAAGCAGTTCCAATGGTGTTTTCAGGTATGTTTCCCGTTGATAACGACCAATATGCCGATTTAAAAGAAGCCTTGGAAAGATTAAAATTAAATGACAGCAGTATAACTTTTGAACCTGAAAGTTCTAATGCTTTAGGGTTTGGCTTTAGGTGTGGTTTTTTGGGCATGCTTCACATGGAAATTGCTCAGGAAAGATTAGAAAGAGAATACGATTTATCACTCGTAATTACTGCACCAAGTGTTGTTTATAAAGTTGTAAAAACAAACGGTGAAGTCGTTATGATTGATAACCCCGCGAATTTGCCCGATGCACAGTATCGCGACCATATTGAAGAACCTTATGTAAAAATTAATATTTTAACTCCGAATGATTTTGTCGGAGCTTTGATGGATTTATGCCAAACAAAACGTGGTAACTTCAAAAACATGAAATATCTTGATACAACAAGGGTTAATCTTGAATATGAAATGCCTCTTGCCGAAGTTATTACTGATTTTTATGATAAATTAAAGTCCTGTTCAAAAGGTTATGCAAGTATGGATTATGAATTTTTAAATTATCAAACATCAAAACTTGTAAAACTTGATATTTTATTGGCAGGTGATGTTGTTGATGCGTTGAGTTGTATTGTTCATCAGGATAGTGCAGCATATATGGGACAAAAATTAACATCAAAATTAAAAGATATTATTCCCCGTCAAATGTTTGAAGTTGCAATTCAGGCAGCAATCGGTGGAAGAGTTATTGCAAGAACGAATGTAAAAGCTCTTAGAAAGAGCGTTTTAGATAAATGTTACGGTGGTGATATCAGTCGTAAAAAGAAATTGTTGGAAAAACAAAAAGCCGGCAAAAAACGTATGAAATCTGTCGGTAAAGTTGAAATTCCGCAAGAAGCTTTTATGGCGGTACTAAGTGTAGAGGATTAAAAGATGAATGACACTCTTGTAATGATTTTAGCAGGTGGCGAAGGCCGAAGACTTTATCCTTTAACAAAGGACAGGGCAAAACCTGCTGTTCCGTTTGGCGGAAGGTATAGAATTATTGATTTTGTTATTAACAATTTTGTTAATTCAGGGTTTTACAAAATTAAAGTTTTGACTCAATATAAGTCAGATTCTTTAAACAAACACATTGTAAGAGGTTGGCCTTTATCACCTATAGTTAATCAATATGTTGATTTGGTTCCTGCGCAAATGAGAACAGGCGGCGAATGGTACACAGGTACTGCTGATGCCGTTTATCAAAACATGAATGCAATAAGTGATGAAAATCCGCATTTTGTTTGTATATTTGGTGGCGATAGCGTTTTTAAAATGGATATTTCTCAAATGATGAAATGTCATAAGAAAAATCTTGCTTCATTAACTATAAGTGCAATTCCCGTTCCGTTATCGGAAGCTCATAAATTCGGGATAATGGAAGTTGATGAACATTGGAAATTAACTGCATTTAAAGAAAAACCTACAGGTAAGGTTAAAGAAATGCCCGGAAAACCCGGATATGCTTTAGCATCAATGGGTAATTATATTTTTGATAATGATATTTTGCAAAAAGCATTAAGTGAAGATGCAAAAGATGAAAATTCTTCTCATGATTTTGGTAAGGATATTATCCCAAAATTGTTAAGAGAAGGTTATCAGGTTTTTGTTTATGATTTTAGTTCAAATACACATCCGGGCATGTCTGAAACAGAACAAGGTTACTGGAGAGATGTAGGTGATGTTGATGCATATTGGCAGGCAAATATGGACTTATTGGCTTATGAACCTGAATTTAATTTATATAACATGCAATGGCCATTGAGAACTTATAATTACAATTATCCTCCGGCAAGATTTGTTCGTGAAGAAGAGGATAGAACCGGTATGGCAATAAAATCGCTGGTTTCTGAAGGTTGTGTAATCAGCGGAGGTAAAATTACAAGATGCGTTTTATCCCCAAATGTAAGGGTAAACAGTTTTGCACAGGTAACGGATTCTATTTTAATGGAAGATGTTCAAATTGGTCGAAACGCAGTTATACAGAAGGCTATCATAGATAAAGTTGTAAAAATTCCGGATTATGCTAAAATAGGTGTAGATAAAGAAGAAGATATTAAGAGAGGATTTTACGTTTCACCAAATGGTGTTACCGTAGTCCCGAAAGGAGCGAAATTATATGTTTAACGAAAAAATGTTAGGAAATTTAGTTTTAGCTAATTTAGTTATTGCAGTTGCTGTTCTTTTAATGTCAGTAACAATAGTAGTTAAAGGTTTTGCACCATCAGCGGCCGTTGCTGATAATGATGCACCTGCTGTTGCTCAGGCACAACCACAACCTGCTGTTGACAACGAAGCAATCTCTAAAAAATATGCTAAAAGATCAATGTCTTTAGAAAAAGCTATTGCTAAAAGAAAACCCGTTGCAGTATTATTCTTTGCTGATTGGTGCGGTTTCTGTAAGAGATTTTCACCAACTTTTGCTGAATTATCAAAAGATAAAGATTTGAAGAAAAAATACACATTCGTTTGGGTAAACAGCGAAGATCCTGAAAACAGAAAATACATGCAACAATATCAAGTTACAGGTTTCCCTACTTTATACTTGGTTAATCCAAATACACTTGATAAAGCACATGTTTCAAACGGTTTAATGTTTGGAGCAGATCCCGTAGGAACAATGAAAGAACAATTTGAAAAATTCTTAGAAGAAGGTTCAAGCGGTGTTACTCAACCTGAAGCACCAAAAGCTGAAGATGACAAAGAATAATTCAAAAATTTAGAAATAAAAAAGCGGCTTAATTTTTATATTAAGTCGCTTTTTTAAATCTTTATATTAAATTTATTTGACTTTATGTGTGTAAATTCATTATTATAGATATAAGGATTTATAAAATTAAGAGAGGAAATTATGTCGGATAAATTTGTTGCAGTTACAGGTTGTGGACTTTGGGGAAGAAATTTAGTAAGGAATTTTTATAATTTAGGTGCACTGCATACTGTTTGTGACCTTGATTTTGAAAATTTAAGAGTTGTTAAAGAAAGTTATGAAGATGTGCATTTAACTTCTGATTTTGACAGCTTATTAACTTCTGATGAAATTAAAGCAATTGTTGTTGCAACTCCGAGTCATACGCATTTTAAAATGGTTAAAAGAGCATTACTTGCCGGTAAAAATGTTTATGTTGAAAAACCTATTGCAACAAGAGCAGATGAAGCCGAAGAAATGAGCAGAATTGCACAAGAAAACAATTTAGTTTTAATGGTTGGTCATTTGCTTCTTTATCATCCTGCCGTAAACAGATTAAAAGCTTTGGTTGAAGAAGGTGCTTTAGGTGAAATAACTTATGCACAAAGTGACAGATTGAATATAAACTATTTTAAAAACGACCGTAGTGTTATGTGGGATTTAGCACCACACGATTTATCAATGGTATCTTATGTTTTAGGCAAAGACCCCATAAATGTAAAATCAGCAGTCGGTTGTTCATCTGACAGAAACAACATTATGGATATTGTTCATTTGGATATTAATTTTGAAGGCGATATTCTTGCACATATTTCTGACAGTTGGATTACTCCTGCAAAACACGTTCGTTTATTGGTTAGAGGAACAGAAGCGACTGCAATTTTAGATGATACCGTTCAGGAAAATAAACTTGTTATTTATGATAATAAATCTTCAGCAAATAAGCACGTTGAATATCCTGATTATCTTGAAATTGAACCTTTAAAACTTGAATGTCAGCACTTCATTTCCTGCGTAAAAACAGGTGAAACTCCTCGTACAGACGGACAAAACGGATATAAAGTCGTAAAAATATTAGAAGAAGCAGACAGAATGATGTTAGGACAAAAATATGACGAACTTGAAAAAGTTCAGTTTTCATCATCAAGACGCAAGGCTCATTTATAATAATGTGGGATAAAATAAAAAGTTTTTATTATGATTTTTTATCAACATTTGTACCTAAACGTGTTCGTTATAAGGTTACAGGTTCCTGTAAAAAATGCGGAAAATGTTGTCAGGACATAAGATTAAAAGGTGCTGATGATGAAAAAGATTTTAAACTGACGCAATTTTTTATTCCTACATACAGAAGATTTATCATAAAAGGTAAAGATGAAAACGGTGATTTAATTTTAGCCTGTACTTTGCAAAATCCTGACGGAACCTGCAGTGTATATGAGAAACGTCCGAAATTATGCAGAGATTTTCCTAAAAAATATCTCTATTTTAACGGTGTCTTGCAAGAAGGTTGCGGGTTTAAAGTTGAGCCGGAAAAGAAATTTGAAGATTATTATAAAAAACACTTAAAATAGTTATTAATTTAAGTTTTGTTTATAAACTTCTTTAGAAAATCTTTCAACCTGAGGAGTGTCTATTTCAAAGACGTGGAATCTTGCAGGTCCTAAATTCATATCAATAGTATCTTTATAAACGCTGAATTTACTTTGTTCACCATAAGGCATTGCTAAATCAACTAATCTTTGATTAGCTTTTAATCCTCTGATTTTAATTTGTCCTTTTACCGAAGAATTTACATCTCTGTTTGCAATAATTAAGAGAGTTTTACCGTTTATATGGCGCATATAAGAGATAATTCTGTCTTGTTCATCACCTGTATTTCTTATAGGAATAAAACTACCTTTTGTAATTACATCTTTATATTTTTCTCTGAATTGTAACATATGTTCAACGAATTGCCCGATTTCAGGATGTTTTCCGCCCGGTTTTCTTGACATATTAAAGATATCCATGTGTTCATGGTTTGGAGTTTCATAAATAAATGAATCTGTATAACTCTTTTGTGCAAGTTTATTTTCATAGGAATAATTATAAGTATCACCGGATTCAAAACCGCTTACGAAATAAGGGTTTGTCATAGGAAGTGTTACCGCTAAACCTGTTGATAAATTACAATAATTTACACCGCCTGCTGCCATAGGACTCTTATCATCATGAGTTGCAAATGATGCAATCAAAGATTTTCCTTTTGGCAAACGATAAGTCATATCAAGATTATCTATAACATAATCAGTTAATTCTTTTGCTTTAAATCTTAAAGGCAATAAGTGGTATTGACCATAATATGAATCAAAACCTGCTGCCAAAAGTTCTTCAGGTCTATCATGTGGCATATTCAAAATAGGTGAAGCATCTTCATAGACATAAGTTTCTGCTAAAAATGCAAATTCAGGGTCTTTACTTCTTGCATAAGATATTATTTCGTCCCAAAATTCCGCAGGTTTCGCTCTTGCAACGTCTGCTCTGATACCGTCAACTTTGCATTCTAACATCAAATCTACAAATTGTTTATGGTAGTCAACTAACGGTTTATTCAAAATCTTTTTGTCTTTGTCTGAATAAGGTGCGAACATTCTGATATCTTCCCAACCTGACGGAACTTCAGGAAGCCCGTGTTCGTCAATTGCCATTAAGTCAGGTCTTGCGGTATATAAATCAACCGACACGCAACTCGGTAAATCTACCATTACGCTAATACCGCGTTTGTGACATTCATCAACAAAATATTTAAAATCATCTTTGCTTCCTAACATTGGATCGAAAGTTAAAAAGTCTGCCGGTGCATAAACAGAACCTGCCGTTCCTTTTGCTGCTATTTTACCGGGTGGATTTATCGGTAAAACGTGGAAAGTATTAATTCCCATTTTTTTAATTTCATCAAGTCTTTCAACTGCATTTCTGAAGGTTCCATGTTCTTCATTTTCTTCAATTAATTCATTGCCGTTTTTATCTTTTGCATTGAAAGTACGCATTATCATTGCATACATATTAACGTCGTTGTTTATAAATTTTGTTCTTAAAGTATTTTTCCAAGTTACCGGTTGAGAATTATTATTAACAGTAGCAATTTGTACTGTCGGAGTAATATTATTTCTTTTTATAAGCATTTGTGCATAATTTGTTATAAATTGATTACTTGAAACAATTGGTGTTGTAGTTGTTTTAACAGTATTTACCGTTCCTTTAATTTCGGGAATATTTTGTTTAATACTTATGAAATCTTTAAAAGAAAGGGGATTAATATTCATTATGCTTTACTCCTTTCAATATATTTATCAGGGTTAAATTCATTTTTCTTACCAATTTGTGAAATTGCAAGAGCAGTAAGTCCGCAAACCGCAACAAAAGCAATACCTACTTTAGCAAACCAGCCTTTATAATTTAATAATTCCTGACCGCTGTCTTTAATGAGATTTTTAATTGTTTTACCGATTGCCGGATTAGTTTGACACATTTTTGTTGTTCCTAAAGTAATATCACCTAATTTTGCCAAGTCTTCTTTACCGAAGAATGTCAACATATCTCTTGTGCGATATAAAGCGTTATTAAAATAACAACTGTTCTTTATGCAAGAAAAATCATTGTTTGCTATTTTTTTCATATCCTCTTCGGTTAATCTGAATATATTTTGTAATACATTTAATTTTTCAGGATATCTCTTTGCTATATTCATAATACTTTCTATTATTGCATCT
>JAKSUS010000210.1 GCA_024408745.1 Candidatus Gastranaerophilales bacterium
GCCATCCCGAATTGTCCCATTCTTCCGCTAATTCTGGCGCTGCAAATTTTTCTATGATACTAATTATTTTATCAACTGCAATCATCTTCTTATCCATAATCTCTTTTCTATATTAATAATACTATCTTAGTTAAGATTTAACAAGATGTAAAATAAAAAAACCGACTGTATAGTCGGTCTTTTTGAAATATAGATAAAAATATTAACGTTTTGAGAATTGGAATCTTTTTCTTGCTCTCTTACGTCCGTATTTTTTACGTTCTTTAATTCTTGCATCTCTTGTAAGTAAACCTTCAGCTTTTAATACTGCTTTGTTTTCAGGGTTAACTTCCAAAAGTGCTTTTGAAATACCGTGACGAATTGCTGCTGCTTGTGCACTAACACCGCCACCGATTGCTTTAACTTTAACATCAAATGCTGTTTCATTGTTTGTTAATGCTAAAGGTTGATAAATCATCATTTCAAAACTTGAACGTTCACCTAAGTAAGCTTTTAAAGTTTTGTTGTTGATGAATACTCTGCCTTTGCCTTTTGTTAATCTTACGATTGCAATGGCAGTTTTTCTGCGTCCTACTGCTCTAAATTCTTTGTCTGCCATAGGTTATATCTCCTTTATTTCTATAGGTTTTTGAGCAGCATGCGGATGCTCAGCACCTTCATAAATTTTCATTTTGTTAAATTGTTCAGCACCTAAAGTATTGTGAGGAAGCATTCCTTTAACTGCTTTTTCTAAAGCTCTTGTCGGGAATTTTTCCATCAATTCTTTGAAAGATGCTTGTTTGAAACCACCCGGGAATCCTGAGTGAGAATAATACATTTTATCTGTTTCTTTATTTCCGCTAACTGCAATTTTACCTGCATTGATAACGACTACAAAATCACCTGTGTCTACGTTTGGAGTGAATTCAGGTTTGTTTTTTCCACGAAGTATATTCGCAATTGTTGAAGCTAAACGACCTAATGTCTTACCTTCAGCGTCAATTAAAAACCATTTTCTTTCCACTTCACAAGGCTTTGCTGAATAAGTTTTCATTTATGCCTCCTTTATGGCTAAATAATTTGCTGTTTTCAAAAGTTGTTCCTCTAACTTTGGCTGACTTAAAATTAAATCTTCAAAATCTTTAGAACTAATATCGCCGTATCCTACAAACATTAAAGTTAATCCTGTTGGACTAACGGTTTGACTTGCCTTAGTTCTGTCTTTTGAAATAAGAAGTTCATTAATAAACTGCGGGGTAAATTTCTTCCTCCCTATATCTAAAACAGTTCCGACAATAATTCGAACCATGTTATAAAGGAAACGATTTGCAATAAAATCAATGTAAATATAATCACCGCTACGACTTGCTTTTGCATAGTACATATTACAAATTTTTGCGGGATTTTCAGTTTTTGCAGCCTTGAAACAAGAAAAATCATGTTCGCCAACCAAAAAACTTAACGCCTCATTCATTAAATCCAAATCAAGTTCTTCTCTTAAATGCAACAGGTTTCGGTCAAATGCATTTCGTTGAAGTCTGTTTGCTATCTTGTAACGATAATATCTGTATGTCGCTGATTTTTGAGCATGAAATTTATCGGTTACTTCAACAATCTCGCTGATACTGATATCATCAGGCAGTAAAGAATTTAACGAATAAATTGTTTTCCTTACATTAATCTTATTATTATTAATATCAAAGTGCAATACTTGTCCTCTTGCGTGGACACCTGCATCAGTTCTTCC
>JAKSUS010000211.1 GCA_024408745.1 Candidatus Gastranaerophilales bacterium
ATTGCGTCAAGGTAATACAGCACCATAACCTCTCGGTATGCTTTGGATAGAAAAGAAATATCTGCAAAGATTTTCTTTATCTGTTCCTGCTCGGCAGCTTCTTCAATAAAATTATCAATTTCATTTTCTTTTGCTGCCAATAATAAATCGCCGTTTTCGATGCTAACAGTTTTACTGGCTTGATTTCTCTTTTCAGAGTAATCGGCATACACTCTCCGAGCGATTGTCCAAACAAAAGCATAAAAGTTTTCTATACTTTCCTGATTATGTACGGCAGATATTACTGCGAGAATTATGTCCGAGCATAAATCCTCAGCTTCATAAGAAGTGTTACATCTTCGGTATGAAAATTGATAGATCTTATCAAGGAACTCTTTATCGCCGATAAGTTTTAGTATTTCGTTTGTTTTCATCTTGCACCTTTGCTTCAATCATGATTGTTACGCCTATATAGTCGGCAAAACTAGAGGTTGGTTAGGTACTATTTATAAATAATATTTCCTTGGCATTCAACATCGCCTCCTGTTGTCTTGCACTCTACGCTATAGTACTAATTTTTATCTAGCATCATTCCTATAGCTTTCGCAACCTTTTGCATAGCAATGTTATTGCTTTTTGTTGTTAATTTTGCAGTATAACCTAAACTCAAAATTCTTTCGGCGGCAACTGAAACAACTGCTTTGCAATAGCCTTTATTACGCTCGGTAGGTATGGTGGCAACTGCACCTATCTCAAGTTCGTTTTCCTTGATTTTCATTATATCTGCAAGAGATACAATTTTGTTATCCTTTATATACGCAACCGTTCCCAAACTTTCAAATTCATTAGGGTCATCCTTTAGTAAATCGTATATAGCAAACCCCTCTTTATAAAATTGATTTATTAGTTCAAAATCTTTTTGCCAATCAAGGATTTTTACATTACTATCTGTAAATTGATTAAGTTTAGATATATCGGAAATTATGAATTTAATCGCTTTATCGCTGTCTTTCAATCGTTCCTTTAATGCGATAAATTCTTCATTACCATTTAATACCTCAAAACAATTATCATTTAAGTTTAATAACAGTTCCTCGCATAATGTTTTATCAGAGTTTGTAACTATTTTTTGAGGATTCCACGTTAAACGGTTTAGAAATACCGATTTATATTTTTGCTCTCCCAAAGTCAAATTGTTATCGTAAACTTTAGCGCAGTTTTCTGAAATAAGCAGATTATTCATTGATTCATCATATTTATTTTCATAACAATAAAGCTTTGAAATCATTAAGTAATAATGAGAAAGACTGCAATTATATATGGAATTATTTTCATCTTTTTCATAGATTATTTGATACAATTTAATTGCCGTATTAAGCAAATGTATTCTTTCATCATTGATAAGACCTTGTTTTAAATCACTACGACAAGCCATTTCGTAAATGATCCCGGCACACCAATCAATCATATTTGCCAAATTTTGTTGAATTTGTTTTAAGCAATCTTCACCTTTATAAATTCTGCTAAGCAGGGGTTCACGAGAAAGGAGCATATCAGGCATACTTTCTGCAAGTATAATTGCTTGTTCTTTTTTGCCTATATCAAGATAATTATAGCAAAGTATTTGTATTGCACTATGTCTTATACTATCAATAGTACAATCTTCTAATACTTTTTCACACAAACCGATTGCTTCTTCTATAAATTTATGTTCTTTTCTATATTCTTGTTGTTCTTTTGTAGCT
>JAKSUS010000212.1 GCA_024408745.1 Candidatus Gastranaerophilales bacterium
TTCACCCCTTCATTTTTTATTCTAAAAAATGAGCCGGTCTACCTATGAATGATTTTTTACGCTTACGCTAAAAATCAATTCATTGGCACCCGCCAAACTACGGCTCATATTTCGCCTTGTTTGTCGTGCAAGTCCCCCCACCGACATTTTGTTTCTATTACATAAACATTAAAAAGATATCGTCCAAATATGGAACGATATCTTTTTTAAAATCTTGTGCGATAATTTATTCTATTCTAACAGTTCCGGATTATTTGCTTGATAGTATGCATGCACCATTTTTCTCAAGAAATCCAAATCCAATTTCCAGTCAAGAACTTCTGCTCCAAGTGCTTCTATAACATTTGAACTGTCAAAAGTTATATTTGATTTAAAGTAAGGTAATAAATCATCAAGCATACGTTGAACCAATTGTTCTTCTTTTGTCGGATTTTCTACTTTATCAACTACTTCTAAGCCTGTTGTTTTAAGTGCTTCACTTATTGCAGTTGAAATCATCGGAGTAGAAACAGGTGATGCACCTGTTAAGTGATATGTTTTGTTGCAAACAGGCAATACAAATAATTTTGCGATTGTTTCTTGAACATAATCCTGCGGAACAAAATAAATCTTGTCGGTAATACCTGCGGCAATTTTTAAAGAAGTTGTAAACGGACCGTCCACAGGTAAACCGGCTTTTTTCCAGCCGCTTATTTTAACTCTTGCCAAAAATTCAAGAATACGGTAGAAAGCCAAAGGTTTTCTGATTACCCCGTCAGAAAGTCTGCCGACAATAATTGACGGACGGTAAATTGTATAATCAAAACCTGATTCTCTGACAAGTTTTTCACTATCAAATTTACTTCTTTCATAAGAATTATTCCAGTCTGTTGCTGGCATTGTATCTTCCATAACAACACCGTCATATTTTCCTGCAACGTAAGCTGTTCCTACATAGTGAAAAGTCTTTACACCGATACGTTTGGCAAGTGCCAAAGCAGATTGAGTTCCGCCAAAGTTGGTTTTATAAGTTTTTCCATCAGGGTCTTTGCCTAAATTAACACTTGCTGCACAATGGAAAAAAGTATCATAAGGTCCTTTTGCAGCCATTTCATCAGCCGGAAAGTCTTCTAAGGTGCCTTCAACAATTTCAATTCTTGAAAGTAAAACTTCTGCATCATTTTTATTTTCCATTTCACATTGTTCTTTTATTACTTCCTGTGTCCTTTGAAGTCCTGACTTGTTTCCGAAACTTCTGCATAGTGAAACAATTGTATAATCGGGATTATTTCTCAATAGGTTTGTTGCAAATCCTGCACCAACAAGTCCTGTAATTCCGGTCATCAATATTCTCATGTATATTTCCTCACAATAAATTCTTATTCCCTTATTTTAGAATATCTTGAAAAAGTAAAAAAAGCAATTTTGAGATATTTTGTAACAAATACTTTGTGTTATGATAAAGAAAAAAGGAGAAAAAAGTGATGAATATTGGGATAATAACAGGTGCAACAGGCGGTTTTGGCCAGGAATTTATAAAATTACTTTTACAAAAAGATGACATTGATGAAATTTGGGCAATTGCAAGAAATAATGATAATTTATTAAAACTTATTGATAAATTTGGAGAAAAAATTAAAATTTTTTCTTATGATTTAACTGATTTAAGTGCAATCAAAAATTTTCAGACAAAATTAACCGAAGGTATAAACATAAAATACCTCATTAAC
>JAKSUS010000213.1 GCA_024408745.1 Candidatus Gastranaerophilales bacterium
CGATAAACAGAGCATCAGGCGAAGGAAATGTTACAAAAATCGGTGACAGATGTTTGCTTATGACAGGCTCACATGTTGCGCATAATTGCGTTTTGGATGATGAGGTTATTTTTGCAAACTTAGCAACAGTTGGCGGGCATTGTCACGTTGGTATGGGTGCATTTATCGGTGGTTTTGTTGTAATACACCAAAATTGCCGTATAGGTGAAATGGCTATAACAGGTGGTTTCTCTGCCGCAAGACAAGATATTCCTCCTTATGCAAAGGCTGATAGCAGACCGATGAAATTATACGGCACAAATGTTATCGGGTTAAGAAGAAGAGGTTTAAGCATAGAAGAAAGAACTGCTCTAAAACGCGCATATAAATATTTATGGTATTCAGGATTACCGTTATTCGAAGGTATAAAAGCAGTAAGAGAAAATGTTGAAATGAACAAATATGTTGAAAATCTTTTGAATTTCTGCGAAACAACCAAAAGAGGTATTTGTGCTCCTTCAACAAGTAAGAAAGCAACAAACGAAGAAGATTAATCTTACAATTTATATGCTAAAAGTAAACCTGCTTCGGTATTAAGCATTTGTATTTGATAATTAGTATCATTTTGGAGTTTTTCCAAAGTATCCTGTACTTTTTCTTTATGAGAAATCATATTATCAAATGCAATAATTCCGCCTCTTCTTAATTTTGCATCAATAATTTCAAGATATTTGATGTATTGTGCTTTATTTGCATCAACAAAAGCAAAATCCAAAAATTGTTCATCCTCTGAATTATAATCTTCTTTTTTTAAATCAATTAATTCATCAATTGCCATTCCTTGTCTTGCTTCAATATAATCAGATAATCCGCAAAGTTTAAAGTTTACAACTGCAACATCATATCTGCATTTGTGAAATTCGATAGTTATAACTTTCCCGCCAATTTCTTTTGCCGCAAGCGCCAACCAAAGCCCGGAATAACCGTTAGAAGTTCCTACTTCTACGATGTGCTTTAACTTTGCAGTTTTTATGAGTATGTTTAAGAAATTAGCAGTTCCCCTGTCTATATTCCAAAATTGTTTTTGAGTTGCTTCAAGTTCTTTTAATTTATCTTCTATAATGTTCATTATTTTCTGCCTGTAATTACTACATTATGAACATTTACGGTTAAAGGTAATTTTTGAATTATTTTGTCTTGTGCCGTATCAAAAAGCAATAACTCTTTTGTTGATATATTAGTAATTATGCCTGTTGTATTGTCTTTGGATGATTTAATAGAATTGTAATAACCTTTTTTAGGTAACTCAAAATATGCAATTTTCTTATTCGTTTCGGTATCAAATACATAAACGACATAATCATCAGCACACAATAAATAAAGTTTACCACCTATAATCAAAAAGTCGTTTGCTCTGTTGTTAAGTTTCACAAAATCCATTTGATTCTCAACTTTTAATTGAACTGTTTCTGCTACGGTTAAAGGTTCTTCAACTTTTTTATAATTTAAAAAGTCATGAAAATGGTCTTTTGCAGTTTTAATATGATTAGGATCAACAGGTTCTTCCGGTTTAGATGCACTAACCGATGTATCTAAAACTTCAACACCATTAGCTATTTTGTCAGCTTCTTGTTGATTTTCTTCATCTTCACCAGGAGTATTATAATATAATAAATCTCGCATAAAATCTCTTGA
>JAKSUS010000214.1 GCA_024408745.1 Candidatus Gastranaerophilales bacterium
GTCAAAAGGTTTAAGGTCATATTCAGCATTTTTAATATGGCAAATGTACCTATAAGTGAAACCGGAATAGTTACACAAGGTATCAATGTCGCCATAAAGTCGCCTAAAAATATAAATATAACCAAAATAACGATTAAACTTGTTAAGAAAATCGTAAAGACAACTTCTTTCATTGATTCTTCAATAAATATAGCATTATCCATCATCGTATTAATTTTTAGAGTGTCAGGAAGTGTTTTGGAAATCTTCTTAATTTCTTTATTTATATTTTTAACAATTTCAACGGTATTGCCTGTCGGAGTTGGTACACCCTGAATCAAAACACCGGGTTTTGCATCAACAAGACCGATTTTTGTATAAGTTTTTGAACCCAATTCAACTTTTGCAACTTCCTTTAAACGAACCAATGAACCGTCAGAATTTGCTCTGATAATTATATCGCCAAATTCTTCAGGTGTTTTTAATCTGCCTGTTGTCAATAAAGAAAGTTTTAAACTTTGAGGAGTATCATTCGGTCTTTCCCCCAATGAACCTGTTGAAAGTTGTATATTTTGCAGGCGGACAGCATTTAGTATTTCAGTAGGAGAAATTTTTAAATTCGCCATTTTATCGGGATTAAGCCAAATTCTCATACTGTATTCATCTGTACCGTAAATATTAACATTACCGACATCATGAATTCTTTTAAAAGCATCTTTTATATATATATCTGCATAATTTGTTAAATCTAATTGACTCCAAGACCCGTCAGTTGATTCAAGGTTTACAATAACAGCACCTATACCGCTAACCTGATTTTGTGCGGTTATACCCTGTTGAACAACTTCTTGGGGCAATAATGATTGTGCCTGTTGAAGTTTTGTTTGGGTATTCATCAAATTGACATCGCTATCGGTACCTGTTTCAAAAAATATACTTAAACTATATGATTCATCACTGCTGGTTGAATTCATATAGAGCATTTTATCAACACCGTTTATTTGTGATTCTAAAAGTGAAGCGACAGAAGATTCAACAACATCGGCACTTGCACCGGGATATGATGCAGTAATTAAAACCTGCGGAGGTGTGATATTTGGATATTTTTCCTGTTGCAAAGTTGTCAAAGATAAAAGTCCGACAATCGTAATAAGGATTGATATTACAACGGCAAAACGCGGTTTTTGTATAAAAAAGTACAAATCTTTTTTCTTAATGCCCATTATTTATCTTCACCTTTCTCGTTATCTTTATCATTTTCAGGATTGTAAGGTTCAACTTTTAAAGGTTGTCCGGAACTGTAAATATTTTGAATACCTTTAACTACAACCTGATCATCATAATCAATAGGTTTTTTTACAGCTTTGCCGTCTTTTACAACCCAAACATAATAACCTGTACCAACATCTGTTTTTGTAGCTGCTTGAGGAACAGTCATAACTTCATGAGGGACTTTAACTGTCAAAATAACATTAACATAATCACCCGGCATAAGAAGCTCATGAGGATTATCAAATAACGCTCTCATTTTTACCGTACCGGTTGTTTCATCAATTCTGTTATTAGTAAATTTAATGTTACCAATATTGTTATATATAGAACCGTCTGATAACTTTAATTGAACATCAACAACATCAAAATTATCAATCGGACCATCTGTGTTAAAAAGTTTTTTTACAT
>JAKSUS010000215.1 GCA_024408745.1 Candidatus Gastranaerophilales bacterium
AAGATATTGAAAATGCTATCAAATTTGGTGCTGAAGGTGTTGGTCTTTGCAGAACAGAACACATGTTCATGGATCCTGACAGACTTCCTTGGGTACAAAAAATGATTATTGCAGGAACAACAGAAGCAAGAAAAGAAGCATTGGCAAAACTTCTTCCAATGCAATATGATGACTTCTACAAAATGTTCAAAGCATTAGGCGATAAACCTTTAACAGTAAGACTTCTTGACCCTCCATTACATGAATTCTTACCTTCAAAAATTGAATTAGTTGAAAAAGTTGCAACTAAAAAAGCATTAAATCAAGATTATTCAGAAGATGCTAAAATGCTTGAAATCGTTGAAAACTTATCTGAATCTAACCCAATGATGGGCTTAAGAGGTTGCAGATTAGGTTTGACTTATCCTGAAATCAACGAAATGCAAGTTAGAGCAATTTTTGAAGCATGCTGCGATTTGAAGAAAGAAGGTTATGCAGTTAAACCTTGGATTATGATTCCTTTAATCGGTCATGTTAACGAATTAAAAGTTGCTAAAGAAATTTTAGTTCGTGTTGCTGATGAAGTTATGACTGAAAAAGGTGTTAGAGTTGAATATAAATTCGGTACAATGATTGAAATTCCTCGTGCAGCCTTAACTGCTGATGAAATTGCACCTTACGCTGAATTCTATTCATTCGGTACAAACGATTTAACTCAAATGACATTCGGTTATTCAAGAGATGATGCTGAAGGCAAATTCTTGAAAAACTATGTTGAACAAAAAATCTTACCTTCTAACCCATTTGTAACTTTAGATCAAAAAGGTGTTGGTCAATTAGTTGAAATGGCTATGGAAAAAGGTAAATCAGTAAATGCTGACTTATTAGGCGGTGTTTGCGGTGAACACGGCGGAGATCCTGATTCAGTTAAATTCTGTCACAGAATTGGCTTGAATTATGTATCTTGCTCACCGTTCAGAATTCCGCAAGCAAGATTAGCTGCCGCACAAGCTGCTATTGAATCTAAAAAGAAAGCTTGCTGCTGTTGCTAATTAATAATAGCAATAAAAAGGCCTCTCGTTTCGAGGGGTCTTTTTTTATAATTAAAATTTTATTGATAAATATTATACCAGTTTGCAGGGTTTCCGACGCCTTTACCTTTTTGTGCCACTTCCATTATTGTATATAAAGCAATTTTCTTTTGAAATTTGTTTTTATTTATTCAAGAAGATATTTAAAGACATAGAGAGATTACAGAGCATGTCAATTCAAGAATTAGTTAAAACTTATTTGGTTGTCTCAGAATCTATAAAACAATCTGAGTCAAATAAAAAAACTTCAGGACAAAATAAAACATCATCAACACCAGTATTTACGAATAATACAGATATCGCTAATTTGATACCAACTAATTTAAAAAGCAGTTTAACCCAAACAAATGGTATCGTGAATTCTTCTAATATAAGTATTTTTAATAATACATTAAATAAAACTAATGCTTTTGACAATATAATCAATTCATCTGCCCAAATATCAAATGCAACTCAAACAAATCAAAACGATTTAGCAGGTGCCTTAACAGATATAATGAAAAACTTTAGCAATATGATAGCATCTTTATTTGGCAGCAATG
>JAKSUS010000216.1 GCA_024408745.1 Candidatus Gastranaerophilales bacterium
TTACCGGCTTTTCTTCTGATGTGTTCGCCAACGTATTTAATACCTTTTCCTTTATAAACTTCAGGAGGTCTTTTGCTTCTGATTTCAGCAGCAACGTCGCCAACAACTTGTTTATTTCTGCCTTTAACTGTTATTTTGTTTGTACCTTCAACAATAAATTCAATTCCTTCCGGTGCCAAAACTTTAACAGGGTGAGAATAACCTAATTGAAAATCTAAGTCTTTACCTGCTTTTTGAACACGATAACCAACACCGTTGATTTCCAATTCTTTTGTGAATCCGTCTTTAACACCTTGAACTAAATTGTTAATTAAAGTTCTTGTTAAACCGTGATATGCACGAGATTCTCTTTCATCATTAATTCTTGTTACTTCAAGAACATTATCTTTCTTTTCAACTTTAATTTCAGGTCTGAATGTAACTGTTTCTTGTCCTAAAGGACCTTTTGCAGTTACGGTATTTTCTGAAATTGTAACTTCCACGCCTTGTGGTATTTCTATCGGTTTTTTACCAATTCTTGACATTTTAATTTCTCCTTTTTTGCCAATATTTCCGTTCTTAACGGGTTTTCAGGTTATGCATTAAACATACCTTATACTATAATTTATTTATTTTTTAAGTAAGCCTTTCTTAATAAGCATTTTTATTACTTCTTTTTTTCTGGCAGCTACATCCCAAATATTTGTTAATTTTGATAAATCATCTTGATTAATTACAGTATGTAAATCAAAATCTTTAGATAATTTTGCTTTTCTTCTAACAAATTCAAATACATCTTCCTTAAAAGGATTTCCCAAATTTACTGTTTCTTTAGGATTATTTAAACTACCTGCATTAGCACGATGACCATATTGATTTACTTCACCAAATGCCAATTTGTTTGTAAAATTAATACTCTGTATTTTCATTTTTACCTCCAATTAAAATTAACTGTTGGATTAAAAGCTTACTCATTTCAATGTGCGAAAATCCGCCTCTTGGATTATTCGGGTCGTTCAGTTCTTCATTTCGCTTCAAAAATTTTCAATTTTTTTCGCTCCATCGAACTTTCACTCTTTCGGGTTTCGCTTCGCTCACCCTACCGAAAATCCGCTACCATACGTAGCAAAGAACTTCACCGCCAACGTGTTCTTTTTTAGCACGTCTGTCGGTTAAAAGACCTTTACTTGTTGATATGATTGCAATTCCTAAACCGTCCATAACTTTTGGAAGATTTTTGGATTTTCTGTAATCTCTTAAACCCGGACGGCTAACACGTCTAAGGTTAGAAATAACCGGTTGACCAACTTCGTCATATTTCAAAGCGACTTTAATCATTTTGAATTTTTCGCCTTCAACTACTTCAAAGTTTTCAATATAGCCTTCTGATTTAAGAAGTTTAGCAAGTTCCAATTTCAAGTTAGAAACAGGAATTTGAACATCAGAATGTTTTGCAATATTTGCATTTCTGATTCTTGTTAACATATCTGCTATAGGATCTGTATTCATTTTTTCCTCTTTGTTTT
>JAKSUS010000022.1 GCA_024408745.1 Candidatus Gastranaerophilales bacterium
CACAAAACAACACTTTGCAGAAAATTTAAAACAAAAGAAAATGCTTTAAAATTTATTTTATTTTTCTATGTCGTAAGTTTTTTACTGATAATTTATATGTCAAAAGGAAATCATTTATATCTTCTGACGTTTTTAACCATACCTTTAATTGCTGATTTATATTCATCATTGAATAACTACAACAAAGATAAAACTAATTTACCCCAAATAAAATTTTGGCATTATCCGTTGGATAATTGGAAAGAAGTTTCAAAAACAGAAGATGCACCATTTTATTTCAGATTTTTTTATTCAAGAAATATTATGACTTTCTTTTTATTATTAACTTGTATTGCGATATTATTCAGCTAAAAATTCAATTAATTGCATTGTTTTTACTTTTGATTTTTTTTCAATTAAGCCTTGTTTTAAACCTAAAATGCAAGAAGGACAAGTTGTTAAAACAATTTCTGCTTTTGAATTTATAATATTTTGTGCTTTGTTTTTACTTATTTCTTTTGAAATTTCAGAATTTGTTAAAATAAAGCTTCCTGCTGCTCCGCAACAACTGTCTGCTTCTTCTGATTTTAAATAATTTGTTTTGGGGATTTTTGAAATCAAATTTTCTATGATTTCTTTTTCTTTCATTCCTCTTATATGACAAGGGAAATGAATGGTTATATTATTGGTTTTCCAACTGCTTTTAGGTTTATAATCAATTTTTTCCAATAATTCGTAAATACTAATACATTTTTGAGCAATTTTTAGCGCTTTTTCTTTATAATCATCTTCCAAAAATTCTGCATAATTTAAAAAAGTGCATTTACAACTTGCGCAGTCAAAAAGAAGATAATCAATATCATCAGGAACCAAGTCTATATTTATTTTTGCTATATTTTTAAAACTTTCAAAATCACCTGATGATTTTAACGGCAAACCGCAACAAGAAAAATCTGCTTCTATAATTTCAACAGATGTATTATCCAAAACTTTTTTAACTCCATTTTCGCAAGAGGGATTAACGTAATTATTAATACAACCCTTAAAATATAATGCTTTGATGTCTTTCTTAATGTTTGAATGAACTTCAATCGGTTTAATTTTAACTTTTAATAATTCTTTTAAAAGTTGCGATTTTTTACAACCGAACATACTTGCTATTTCAAGAATTTTTGATTTTCTTAAAATATTTAAAAACAGTTTTAACATTTTCATATAAAATTTGTTAGTTAAAATTTGAATTGCAAAAAATTTTGAAAAATTAAAAATACCGCAATTTAAAAGTTCATTTTGAGTAGTTTCAAGGATTTTTTGTGCATCAATTCCCGAAGGGCAAAATTCTGTACATGCCTGACAATGGAGGCACAATTCCATAATTTCCAAAGTTTTTTTAGAAAATTTTATATCTTTATTTATAATTGCATTTAAGAGTTTAAATTTACCTCTTGAAACGGCACATTCTTTTTTTAAAACTTTATAGACAGGGCAAACTGACTGGCATAAGCCACAACCTGAACACTTATAAACTTCGTCTTTAAAATCATTTAATTTCATAATCAAACACTTTTTGCGGGTTCATAATATTTTTAGGGTCAAAGAGTTTCTTAATCTCTTTCATATATTTCAGGGTAAACGGATCAACGCTGTATTTTAAATATTTAGCTTTAACCGCACCGATTCCATGTTCACCCGAAATTTTTCCGCCTAATTCTATTGCTTTCAAGAAAAGTTCTTTTACCGCACCATTTACTCTCTCTGTTTCCTGAATATCTCTCATATCAAAAGCAATATGCGGGTGGAAATTCCCGTCACCTGCATGACCTACTATGCTTATATCAAGATTATATTTTTCACCAATTTCATAAGTTTTTTTAATCATTTCGGGCATTTTTGAACGAGGTACAACCATATCCTCAGACAAAACATTCGGTCTTAATTGTGTAACAGCAGCAAAAGCACTTCTTCTTGCTTTCCATAAATTTGCTTTTTCTTCTTCTGTTTTTGCGGTTTTATGTTTTGTTGCATTAAATTCTTCGCAAATTTCAATTATTTGTTTAATTTCTTTGTTAATAACAGTTTTATTTCCGTCAAGTTCAATAAATAATGCTGCTTCGTTATCGGTTAATAAACCGCAGGGTGAAAACTTTTCAATCGTTTCCATTGTAACTTTATCCATTATATCAAGAACAGACGATACGATTTTATTTAAGATTATTCCGTTAATTGCATTTGCGGCGTTTTCAATTTTATCAAAGTAAACAAGAATAAGATTTGTTTCTTCGGGTTTTGGAATAAGTCTGAAGGTTGCTTCCGTTATTACTCCTAAAGTGCCTTCAGAACCGATAAAAAGTTGTGTTAAATTAAATCCTGTTGCATTTTTTATAGTATTTGAACCTGTTTTGATGATTTCACCGGTTGATAAAACAACTGTTAAATCCAAAACATAATCTTTTGTTCCACCGTATTTAAAAGCTCTTGAACCGCTTGAAGATAATGCTAAAGAACCGCCGATTGTTGAAACTTTTAAATTTGAAGGATCAGGAGGATAAAATAAACCTTCTTTTTCAACAATATTTTGCAAATCACCGACTATAACACCTGTTTGCACTTTAATTGTTTGGTTTAGTTTATCAAAATCAAGAATTTTATTCATTTTGTTTATTGATAAAATTATTCCGCCTTTAAAAGGTACACAGGCACCTGTCATATTTGTTCCTGCGCCGCGAACGGTTACGGGAACAGAATTTTCATAAGCAATTTTCATAATTTCGCTTATTTGTTCAGTATTTTCGGGGAATAAAATATAATCAGGCAAATATAAATCGGTACTGACTGCAGTAGAATCCGTTGCATACATAATGCAATCTTCCTTAGAGGTCAAGACGTTTTCCTCACCTAAAATTTTTTCAAACTTCCTTTTTAAATTATTTTCTGTATTGTTAATAGTCTTTATCATTAAATTTTAACCTAATGATTTTAATTTTCTTCCTGCTAAAACGTGAATGTGCAAGTGAAATACTTCTTGTCCGCCGTCTTCTTTTGTATTTATAACTGTTCTGAAACCGTTTTTTGCCCCCTTTATTTTAGCAACTTCTTTTACCGCTAACATTAATTTTGCTAAGAGTTCAGGGTCATTAACATCTTCTATCGTTTCAAAATGTTGTTTGGGAACAATCAAAGTATGAATTGGCGCTTGAGGGTTTAAATCATCAAAAGCAACAACATCATCAGTTTCATAAACGAATTTGCATGGAATTTCACCGTTTGCAATTTTACAAAAAATACAATCTTCTTTAATCATATAAAACAACCTTTGCACCAAGTTTACCAATAAAATATTAGCATAAACAAATTTTGTTTTTCAAATATTTGTAATGTGAAATGTTTTTATTTGTTTAAATCAAATAATTTTTTGTAAAGTTCTTTTTGCTCAGGCGTTAAATTTTCTTCAACTTCAATTTGAATTTTAACGTTCATAAACCCAAAAGAGCCGTCTTTTTTAGGCAAACCGAGATTTTTTAATCTTTATGATTTTCCTCCTTGAGTTTCTGGCGGTATTGTAACTTTAACCGTTCCATGCAAAGTCGGAACATCTTTAACCGTTCCAAAGATACTTTCTGCGGGAGTTATTGTTAAAGTTCTTGTAACATTGTCACCATCAACTTTAAATTCAGATTTGGGATTAAATTTTATAACAAGATAAAGATTACCTGTATTTCCGTACTCGTCTTTTTTGCCTTCGTTAGAAAGTCTTATTTTTTGACCTTCTTTAACTCCTTTAGGAATTTTGACATTCAAATTTTTTGAAATTGTAGTTAAACCTGTTCCTCCGCAACGGTAACATTTACTGCCACGACCTGAACATTCGGGACATTTATCAAGATATGCGATTTTTATGTTTTTTGTTGTTCCTTGCATAACATCTTGCGGTTCAACAATTATATTTTCGGTTATATCAAGATTTTGTTGAGGTTCAGGTTGTGATTGCCTGTATGAACGTGCTTTTTTCGTATAATTTGTTCTTGAAGTTTGCGTACCGAAATCACCAAACAAAGAACTAAAAAAGTCACTAAAACCGCCAAGACCGCCTAAATCACCAAAATTAATATTTGAATAAGAGTTTCCGCCACCCATTCCTCCAAAATTGAAATTCATATTTTCAAAACCAGGAGGCGGAGTAAAATCAGAACCTGATTGCCAACCTGAGCCTAAATTATCATATCTTTGACGTTTTGCAGGATCAGATAATGCTTCATAGGCTTCATTAACATCTTTAAATTTTTCAGCAGCACCTTTTTCTTTGTTAACATCAGGATGATATTTTTTTGCAAGTTTTCTGTATGCTGTTTTTATTTCTTTTTCAGTAGCATTACGGCTTACGCCTAATATTTCATAATAATCTTTATATTTCATGTTATTTCTTCGTTACAATGTAATCATTCTATTTTTATTTTAGTATAATATTAATAGGTTTTAAATAAAATAAATTATTTCTTAATATTTTAAAAGAGAGGTTATATGAAAAAGTTTTTATTAGTTTTAGTTGTACTACTTGCTTTTCAAATAAATGTATCGGCAAAAGAACAATTTCCTTTTGATAAACATGATTTGGATGTTGATATAGAAAATGATTCTGATTTAAAAATTGATAATGATATGTTTAAGGATAAAGAATTATCCGTAGGTAATTTTGATAAAAAAGAAGTTGTTAAGTATAAATCATACGGAATACAAAGTGTTGATAAGAAAGAAAAAGATGTTTTCGGACTTGATATTTATACACCAATGTTTGGTGAAACTACAAAAACCGATAAAAAAGGGTTTGAAGCAGTTATTGTAAATAACAAAGTCGTAAAATTAAATCAATATAACTCTTATATTCCAAGAAACGGTTATGTCGTTTCAGGTCATGGTCTTGCTAAAAAATTTATAACTAAAAATCTTTTTGAAGGTGCTGATGTTGAAATTGACTTTGCAAAGGATGAGTTTAGAGTTATTACTCACCCTGATAACTATATCATTGAGGCAACTTATAAACTTGATAATGCAAAAAACGTTATGGAAAAAACGAAAACAGATTCATTTGAACGTGAAAATATGGAATTTTATATTTCAAAATCAGAAGAAATTTTAAACAGAACAAAAAAAGTTGTTCAATTTCAGGATTATGAAAAATCAATAGAAATGGCTAAAGATTCAATGGTTTATTCAGACAGAGCCTTATATTATTCACTTCCTTATAAGAAAGATGAATTTAAAGCTGTTTGGGTAACTCCAACGCAAAAATCAAAAGAAGAAGTTGCAAAAGATTTTGATGCTGTTCAGCACACATACGTTAATAATATTTTTATAGAAGTATTTAAAAACGGCTCAACAATTTACAAAAGTGATGTCGCAAAAGAATACGGGTTAAAAGAACAAAATGAAGATTATGCTAATTTTGATGTTTTAAATGAGTGGATAAGACTTGCGCAACTTAATGATATAAATGTTTATTTATCTTTTAATACTTTCAATTTAGGCAAACCTAAACAATCAACAATTAAGACAAATATTGTAAAAGTTCACCCTGATTGGTTAATTGATAAAGATGTTCCTAAAGGTGAAGAATATTTTATTAATCCTGAAAATCAACAGGCACAAGCATTTTTGTTTGATTTGTTAAGAGAAGCTTCAGAAAAATATAATATTGCAGGTATCAATATTAATGGATTAAATATTGAAGGATATAATGCAGGAGTAACAAATTTTGTAAATAAGCTTGTTGAAAGGAAATTCATTAAAAATCTTTCAATTAACGTTTATTCGGAAGATATGAGTATTAAAAACTGGAAACTTGATGATGATATTACAATAATGCCTGTTTTAACTTCACCTGATACTGACTATGCAAGAGATTTCTTAACTTCCGTAAAATATTATTCTCAGGTTAAAAATATTTATCCTGTTTATACTCAATCGTATCAGGAAGAATTGCCCCGCAGTTTCTTTGAACAAGTTGCTATTGCAAGAGAATTAGGAATGAACGGAATTGTTATTTATGATTTGGATTGTATGACAAAAGAATTCTTTACGGCAATAAGATTTTGTATATTCAGAGAACCATCAACTAAAAAACAATTTTCATTATATGAAAGGAAATAGAAAACATGGTATTAAAATCAAAAATAAGACCGGTAGAATTAATTGATGATAAAGTTTTTCTTATTGATCAGACAATTTTACCTTATGAATATAAAAAAGTTGAAATAACAAATTATAAAGATATGGCAGTTGCAATTAAAGATATGATTGTCAGAGGTGCCCCGGCTATCGGAATTTCAGGCGCTCATGGTTTGGCTTTGGCTGCAAAAGAATTTGCAAACGTTTCTTCAAAAGATGATTTTTATAGACATTTAAGAGATGCAGCAGATTATTTAATTTCTCAAAGACCAACAGCAGTAAATTTAGAATGGGCGGTTAATAAATTATATGATGTCGCCTTGTCTTTAAAAGATTTAGAAATAAATGAAATTGTAAATAATGTTTTCGAATATTCAAAAAAATTAGAATTAGAAGATATTGAAATTAATATTAACATTGGCGAAAACGGTGCAAATATTGTTCCTAAAGGTGCAACAATTTTAACTCATTGTAATGCAGGTGCTTTGGCAACAGTTGGTTATGGTACTGCATTAGGTGTTGTGAGAAGTGCATTTGACAGAGATAAAACTGTTCAAGTTTTTGCGGATGAAACACGTCCTCGTCAGCAAGGTGCAAGGCTAACAACTTGGGAACTTGTGGAAGACGGAATACCTGTAACACTTATAACTGACGGAATGAGCGGTTACTTTATGAAAAAAGGAATGATTGATGTTGTAATAACAGGTGCGGACAGAATTGCAGCAAACGGTGACAGCGCAAATAAAATAGGCACTTACAATTTAGCACTTGTTGCAAAGGCTCATAATGTTCCGTTTTATATTGCAGCACCGTTATCAACAATTGATACAAACATAAAAACAGGTGATGAAATTATTATTGAAGAACGTAATCATGAAGAAGTTACACATATTAACGGCAAAACAGTTTGCGCCGAAGGTGTAAAAGTTATTAATCCGGGCTTTGATGTAACCCCGCATGAATTAATTGCAGGTATTATTACGGAAAAAGGAATTTTAAGACCTGATTATATCAATTCAATAAAGAATGTAAAAGGATAAAATTATTTTAATAATTATATAATAGATTTCCCTGTCATTTCTTGAGGTTGCTCAATGCCCATAAGTTTTAAAACAGTTGGTGCTACATCACAAAGTGCAGCATCATCACGAAGTTTTACATCTTCTTTGTCGTTAATAACAACAAAAGGAACTTTATTTGTAGTGTGTGCAGTATGAGGTTCTTTGGTTTCACTGTTAATCATGGTTTCTGCATTTCCATGATCAGCCGTTAATAACATTACATAACCGTTTTCTTTTACTGCTTCTAAAATTCTGCCTAAGCATTTATCAACTGCTTCAACTGCTTTTTCGGCTGCTTCCATAACTCCTGTATGCCCTACCATATCAGGGTTTGCAAAGTTTACCAATACAAACGGATATTCATTTGATTTCAATGCATTAACAACATTGTCACAAACTTCATAAGCGCTCATTTCAGGCTTCAAATCATAAGTCGCAACTGAAGGTGATTTAACCAAGGCTCTCGTTTCGGTTCCGAAAGGCTTTTCAACTCCGCCGTTAAAGAAAAATGTAACGTGTGCATATTTTTCTGTTTCTGCAGTTCTGAATTGCTTAATATTATTATTATCTAAAACTTCACCTAAAATATTTTTGTGAACTTGCGGTTTAAATGCAATAGGAAGTCCGAATTTTTCATCGTATTGAGTCATACAAACATAATAAATGTTTTTCAGAACTTTCTTTCTTGTAAAACCGTCAAAATCAGCAAAATTAATTGCTCTTGTTATTTCTCTTGCTCTGTCGGGACGGAAGTTAAAGAAAATAATTCCGTCGTTATCGTGTACTCTTGAATTTTCCAAAGTAATGGTAGGAATTACAAATTCATCTGTAACACCGTCTTTATATGATTGTTCTATTGCTTCAGCGGAATTTTTTGCGAAGTTGCCCTCACCTAAAACCAAAGCATTATAAGCTTTTTCAACTCTTTCCCAACGATTATCTCTGTCCATTGCGTAGTATCTTCCTGAAATTGTTGCAATTTGCGGGAAACCGTTTTGTTTTAATATGTTTTCAACTTCTTTTAAATAATCAATTGCACTTTGAGGAGGAGTATCTCTTCCGTCTAAAAATGCGTGTAAATATAATTTTTCAATTTTATTTCTTTTTGCAAGTTCAATAAGTCCGAAGATATGTTTCATTGCGCTGTGAACACCACCGTCACTTAATAAACCCCAAATGTGAAGAGCAGAATTGTTTTCTTTTACATGATTTATAACATTTATAAATTCTTCGTTTTTAAAAAATTCTTCTTCATCAATAGCCTTGTTAATTCTTGTCAATTCCTGATAAACAATTCTTCCTGCACCTAAATTCAAGTGTCCTACTTCCGAATTTCCCATTTGACCTTCGGGAAGTCCGACATGCAGACCGTCTGCATAAATTGTTGTATTAGGATAATTTTCCAATATTTTATTAAAATTAGGGACATTTGCGTGAGTAATTGCATTTCCGTCATAATTTTCACCAATTCCCCAACCGTCCATTATTGTTAAAAGCACTTTGTTTTTCATTATTAATACCTCATTAATCTCTTTATAATTCAATTTAACAACAAACATGAAAATAGAGGAAGAATATATTCCGATTCATAACATATTAGACTAAATTATTCATATAATTAATATTATAAGAAATTTAGTATCAAATAATTAAAAAATAATGTTTCTAAATATAAAAAGCGTGCAATAAATATTACACGCTTTTTATTAATATTATTATGTAACTTATTAAAGAGTTGCTTTTTCTTCGTCAGTTACACCTTTTATTGTCATTTTAGTTCTTCCTCTGTCATCAATTTCAAGAACTTTAACGATTACTTCATCACCCATTTTCAAGTAATCTTCAACTTTTTCAACACGTTCTTTTGATATTTGAGAAATATGAACCATGCCGTCTTTACCAGGTGCAATTTCTACAATAGCACCGATTGGAAGAATTCTTGTAACTCTGCCTTTTGCAACTAAGCCGGGTTCGAGTTTCATTGTTAATTCATCAATCATGCGTTTTGCAATTACTGCACCTTCCTGATCAACACTTGTAATTGTTACATTGCCGTCATCATCAATATCAATAGTTGCACCAGATGAATCAATGATATTTCTGATTGTTTTACCACCCGGTCCGATTACTGTTCCGATTAAATCTTGATCAATCTTGAAGGTTGTAATCTTAGGTGCATAAGGTGACATTTCAGGACGTGGAGCAGAAATAACTTCTCTCATTTTGTCCATAATGAATAAACGACCTTCTTTAGCTTGCGCGAGAGCCTGAATTAAAGTTTCACGAGGAATACCTTGGATTTTCATATCCATTTGAAGTGCTGTAACACCGACTTCGTTACCTGTAACTTTAAAGTCCATATCACCTAAGAAGTCTTCAATACCTTGAATATCAGTTAAAACGGTTGTTTTATCAGGTTCTTTAATAAGACCCATTGCAACACCGCCAATCATAGTTTTTAGAGGAACACCAGCATCCATTAATGCTAAACAGCTTCCGCAAGTACTTGCCATTGAAGTAGAACCGTTTGATTCTAAAACGTCAGATGTAACTCTTATTGCATATCCGCATTCTTCTTCACTTGGAAGTGCAGGAACAATAGCTCTTTCCGCTAAGTTACCATGACCGATTTCACGTCTGCCGGGGCTTCTTAATGGTTTTGCTTCACCTACTGAAAAACCGGGGAAGAAATAATTGTGCATATATCTTTTAGAAGTTTGAGGGTCAATTCCGTCAAGCTCTTGAGCCATGCCGGGACCTGCAACCGTACAAACAGAAAGAACCTGAGTTTGTCCTCTTGTAAATATTGCACTACCATGCGTACGAGGTAGAACACCAACTTCACACCAAATAGGTCTGATTTCGGTATTTTTTCTGCCATCTGCTCTAACACCTTCTTCGGTAATCATTCTTCTCATTATTTTCTTTTCTAATGATTTGAATTCTTCACCTGTTAAATCTAATTCAGTAGAAGCAAGAAGAACTCTGATTTCATCTTCTTCAGGAAGTGCTTCAATTGCTTCTTTAACTTTTGTTTTTGCTTCTTCAAGTTTATTTTCTCTGTATTCTCTGTCGAAGTTGTGCATAGCATCAAAAATCATATCAGAAGCAACATTTTTAATTAATTCTGCTAATTTTGTTGTGTCAAAAGGATTAACGAAAGGAACTTTTTCAACACCACATTCCTGAACGAATTGTTTTTGTGCTGCAACTTGATTTCTGATTTCGATTTGTGCAAGGTCAACAGCTTGCATAATTTCTTCTTCAGTCGCAAAGTTCATACCTGCTTCAACCATGATAACTGAATCTTCAGTACCTGCAACAACGATACTCATATCGCCTTTTTGAACTTGTTGATAAGTCGGGTTGATAATCATTTGACCGTCAACTCTGCCAATACGAACGGCACCGACAGGTCCTTCAAAAGGTGCGTTACTTAAACTTAATGCAAATGATGCACCTAAAATTGCATATACATCAGGTTGTTCTTCTTGGTCTGAACTTAAAACCGATGCAACGATTTGAACATCATTTCTAAAACCTTTTGGGAATAAAGGTCTGATTGGTCTATCAATAAGTCTGCTGCAAAGGATTGCTTTATCGCCGGGGCGACCTTCTTTTCTTAAAAATCCGCCCGGAATTTTACCTACTGCAGACATTTTTTCTTCAAAATCAACTGTTAACGGGAAAAAATCAACTCCCGGTTTAGGTTCAGGAGCCATTGTAGCAGTTACCAAAAGAACTGTATCGCCAACTTTTACCCATGCTGAACCACTTGCTTGTTTTGCATACTTTCCTGTTTCAACTGTGACTTCTTTGCCACCAAC
>JAKSUS010000023.1 GCA_024408745.1 Candidatus Gastranaerophilales bacterium
TTTTAAAAATTTTGGAGTAAAACATGCAAGTTTTGTTTTAACACGGCCAACTTTACCTGTTAGCGTTTTGGTTGAAGTCGGTTTTATGATTCATCCGTATGAATATGCACAATTATTAATCCCTGCAAACCAAAAACAATATGCAAAAGCCATAAAAAAAGGAATAGAAGAGTATTTAAGATAATTATTTTGTAAACTTTTGTTATTTTTTAATCAATAAACTATCAAATAATTTTTTTTAATAATTTCATATAGGTGGTAATAATATAGGGATATTAGAGAATGAAAATTTCAAACATTTCACAGGTAAATCAAGGTAATAGTCCTTCTTTTAAAGCAAGTTTTGTAGGACTTTCGGAAAAGAATTTAGGCAGACAAATAGCATCAGGTATCGTAGACACATTTAACAGACGTATTCTTCCTGAAATTAAAACTACACAATTACAAGAAGCAACTCAAATAATTCAGAATGCCGGAGCAGGTAGTGTGATTGCTAAAGCTTCAGACCTTCAGGATAAAGTTAATTTCTTTATTTTAGCAGGTGGTTCCGGAAGTCGTTTTAGAGAACTTGCACAAACAGTCGGTAATTATAATAAAATCAGTTTACCCTTTAAAATAGGGGAAAAAGAAGATATTCACATGCTTGATTTTGCTTTGGCAAAAAGTAAATCATTTATTGGAAAAGAGGGAATAACTCCGATTGTGGAAGAACTTCCCGGTGGTTCGTTTAGCAGTATTGTTAAACATTATTCAGCAGGTAACCCGATAAAGGATACAGTCGTATGTTGTGGGGATAATGTTTTTGGAGATAGTGCAACAAGCCTGACTGAATTTTTTACTAAAATGATTAATAATCCTAAAAAACATGTTGCTCTTGTCGGAGTTGGCAGAACTCCTGAAGAAGTAGCAAAAAGATTTGGTGTTTTAAAAGTATCAGGTTCTTTAAATGATGAATTTATGCATTTAACAGGTTTTCAGGAAAAACCTGAATTAGAAGTTGCAAAAGCTTTAGCGGTTGATGGTCAAAACATTGCAAATACAGGATTGTTTTATTTAAGTAAAAAAGCAATGACTAATTTAATGGATGAAATTTCAAGCGGAATAAATAATATTAAGAAAAATGAAAGTGAAGTTTTTGATTTTGCAAATGCTGTAAAATATGTTCATTCACAAGCGCAAAAATGGTTTGGTGTAAAACCTGAAGAAGCAGCAGCAGTAAAAGTTGTTAAAAAATGGGAAGATTTAGGTGAACCTCAGGCACTTTACAGTTTTGCAAATGCCGTTAAAAAAGGAGATTTTATTGGTGATTTCCCTCAAACCATACAAGACAAAATAAGAAAATCATTTAATCAAAGAGTCCACTTGGATGCCAAAACACCATATATTTTATTTACAGAGCAACCTGCTGTATTTGGTCATCAAATCCAAAATGCAAAAACTGTTGATGGTGTTAAAATTGTAGTATAATTTTGTATAAATCAATATAAAAAGGATTACTTTTAAATAAGTAATCCTTTTTTATTATAATTAATTCTTAAAATCACTCAGACGACATACAAAATGCTTATCAGATTTCAATGATTGCATAGCAGTAACTATTTTAGTGAAATTGACATTATAATTAACTATAGGTTTCTTAACATATTTCCAATTTGTCGGTCCATTAAACATTTTGTATATTTTCATTATTCTATCCGGTAATTTTTTGCCCAATAAGAGTTCTTTATAACATTCGGCAACAAATTCATGTGGTGCAGTTGTTGCATAATCACCTAAAATTTCTGATATATAACTTAAAGTATCTTTATCTATTCCGACCTTTAAATTGCTTAATTTCTAATATTAAATCTTTGTCAAAACCTAATTTTTTAAAGTGATTTATATGTCCTAATTCATGCAAAAGATCACCTCTGTCACTACAACTTGTCAATCTTATCGTGAATAATCTGTTAGCATCAGCTGAATAATTTTTTAAGTCTTTAACAATGGCTAATTTTTTCGGCATTGATATCCTTCCTTTGCTTTGATTATATAAATCAGTAAAAACCGATAAAGTATCATTTAATTGTGCTATATCTTTTTGTTCAGCCTGAATTGTTATACCTAATCTTTGCGCTAATCTTTTAGCTCTCTTCATATTTGTACATTTTCTGAATTTTATATATTTAAAGTTTGCTAATTGAGCTTTTCTTGCTCGTAATTCTCTTTTTATAAATTGCGGTCTTAGTGCTTTTTGTAAATTTTTAGCGCATTTGGTTTTTGAAAAGAAGTTAAAAAAATGTCCGAAACTATTAGTTTTAACCAGAAGCATTGTTAAAGGAATTCCCAATAATATTCCAAGTCCAAATCCTAATAAATGAGACAATATGCCGGAATTATTTTTGTCTTTTGCCTTTTGTAAATCTTTATCTTTAATATCTGAAATATTATTCTCTTTTTCAATATTACCGGCTAAAAGTTCTGAAATGTTATTTGTAGGGGAATTTGAACTTTCATTTTTTACCAATGAAAGAATGGGTTTTTGTATAATATTATTTATTTTATTAGGTTCTATGTCTGCTAAATTTGCTACCATACCCGTGCCTTGAATAATTTTACCCTTATATATTATTTAAGAATTTGTTGTTTCATTTTTCATTAAGAATTTTTTTAGTCCACCCCAAACAACTAATGAAATTATTGTGCAGGCACCGCCTCCGATTGCTGCCCACTTACCTATTGATTTTAACGGTGCCAAACCGATTCCTTTTGTGATTTTGGTTAGTCCTGTTTGAAGTGCTGCAAACGGTTCCGTTATCCATCTTGCATCTTTAAATAAATCTGCAACTGCTTTACTTACCTTGATCTTGGGATTACTTGCAAATTCTTGTCTGATTTGCGATAAAACTTCACCCCATGCTGCTTTTTCTGCTGTATTGAAACTCCTTATATTAACAACTGATTGCGTAATGCCTTCAGCGAGATTTCCTGTTACATCGCCAACAATCTTACTTGTTTTCTTGTTAAAGCCTAATAATTTTAATATAATTTGTCCTTTGGGTGATTTACACATTCCGCTTAATCCGCTTCCGTAACTTCTTATATTATTTTTTACGGTAACTGAATTTATAACAGGATCAACTATTTTATCTATAACGCTCTTAGCGGCTGCATTATTTTTAAATGTTTCATTCAATCTGTCTGATAAGGTTTTAATAACTGTAAGAATTTCTTCCTGTGCTGCTGCGGGGTTTTTGGCATTTCTTATGGTGTTAGCAATATTTGTCATTTGCGGTGAGTTTTTAATTGCCTGACCAAAGTCATCAATAGTATTTTTTACATTTTTAATACCGCCTTTAACTAATTCACCCGGAAGTTTAAAAGTACCGACAATTCCGCCTAATGTAGCACCACCCATAAGTCCGCCGACACCTGCAACAACTCCTGTTGCATTAACTACTCTGTCAGGATTTTTAGAAATTATAACTTTATCTTTGGCAGGTGTAATTTTGGCAACAGCTTTTGGTTGTACTTGCTGTGGAATAACTTGTGTTTCAGTATTTTGTATGTTTGCAGGTAAATTTTTACCATTCAATAAATCAAAATAATTCGTTGATGTTAAATTAGACATGTGCTACTTTTACCTTATTACCACTTATATAGTAATAAAGTAAAATTAATCAAATAAATTGCCATTGTATGCATGAAATTATAGCATTATTATAAAAATTCTATTTTAAAAAATGTATATTAATGTTATAATTTTACTATGAGTGAGAATAAGTCCAAAATATCATTATTTAGCATGAATAATCAAAGCAAAACCATCATTATTTTTTGGTTTTTAAGTTCATTGCTTATATTCTTTACTGCCTTCGTAATTATCGGTAAAACTCAAAAAACTATATCAACAAGTTACAGAAATTTCGGGAAAATGCTTACTCAAACTTTAGCTTCTGAAAGTGTTGATATTATTAAAGATTTACCCGAAGAAGAAAAACAAGTTAAATTAGAACATTATTCAAAAAAACTGATGAAGGATAATCAGGAAATAGAATATATTGAGTATAAGAATAATGCTTCTGATGTGTATTTTTCAATTGGTGAAAAATCTGATTTTGTTAATAAAAACTCATTTAATATTGATACTCCATTGTATTTGAATAACAAGATAGTAGGAGCTGTTCACGTTGTATTTACGGGAAAATCAATGACAGATGTTTCAAATGCGGCAAGAAATTCTATTATCATAATATTTACAATTATGTGGTTTTTATCATTAGTTGCAGTTTTAATTAATACACTTGTTATCACAAGACAAATTTCCTTATTATCTTATGGCGTAAGGAAAATATCCTCAGGCGAGTTTGGTTATAAGCTTCAACCGAATGATTTATGGGGCGAAATCAAACTCCTGTTTGATGAATTTAACCAAATGTCAACAAAGTTGCATGAATATGAAGAGAAAAATATTGATGAACTAACTTATGAAAAAAACAAATTAGAATCAGTTTTAATGAGTATAGCTAACGGTGTTATTGTTTGTGACAATTTCGATAATGTTATTTTGGTAAATAATGCAACTGCAACAATGTTAAATGTAACTGCTCAGGAATTATATAATACAAACATTAACACATATGTTGATTCTGACGGAAATCTTCCTTTTAATGAACACATTAAAGAATTTAAAGATACTCCGCTCGATGATATGGAACAAGAGCCGTTAATATTCCAAATGACGATTGACGGCAGAGTTATAAAAGCCTTGATGTCTCCTATATTTACTGCAAGTCAGGAATATTTGGGTTATATTATTGTTCTTCATGATATTACAAAAGAGGCAGAAATTGATAAATTAAAAACAACCTTTATCTCAAACGTAAGTCGTGAACTTCGTACCCCTGTTACTGTTTTAAGAAGTTACATTGATACATTATGCAATTTCAACAATGATTTTGATGAAAATACAAAACAGGAATTTCTGCAAATTATGAATCAGGAAGCAAAAAGATTAAATAATATGGTTAATGATATTCTTGATTTTTCAAGATTAGAATCAGCCGATATTAAACTTGAAAAAGGATTTTTGGATATTAAACCTATTTTGGAAAATACCGTAAATTCGATGAAAGTTCTTGCACAAGAAAAAAATATAACTTTCTCTATTATAATAGAACCTGATTTACCTAAACTTTATATAAACCAAGATAGTATTGAAAGAGTTATAAAAAATCTTATCAGTAATGCCGTTAAATATTCAAGAGATAACGGGAAGATAAAAGTTAGAGCCGAAATTGACGGAACAGGTAATAATGTAGAATGTTCAGTAGAAGATTTCGGTATAGGTATCCCAAAAGAACATCTGGAAAAGGTTTTTGATAGGTTCTACAGGGTTGAAACCCAAACACATACTGTAAAAGGAACAGGATTAGGTTTGCATTTAGTAAAAGTTGCAATTGAAAAGCATCATAACGGTGAAGTTTTTGCTGAAAGCGAATTAAACAAAGGAAGTAAGTTCGGTTTTATATAAATCCATACTACTTAAACTACTATTTACAAATGCTGATGATATTCCTTTAGTATAATTTATAGTTAATTATCTTTTTTGCTTTGTGGAAATATATCTGACATGTTATTTACTACCTTGTCGTTTTTACTTCCAAAAAGAATATCTATTGCTTTTACTTTTTTAGGTCCCAATACGTCATCTTGTTTTACATCCGCTTGAATGTTGTGTTGCTTGAAATAAATTTCTGTGTTTGTTTTAAATTCGCCCATGCCATGCTCCTTGTATATTGCTGTCTTTATATTATATATATCGGCATTTTGGGTAAAAACTTTAATCTTTTTCACTAAATTATGAAGATTTGTAAACAAGAAAGAACAGTTATAAAACTGTTCTTTCTTTGTAAATAAAAAATTAATAATTATATTCCTGAAACCTTAGAATATGTTTCAATAGGACCATAAATTACAGCAACAATAGGCTGTATTAATTCGATAAGGAACAATGCAAAGAATAATAACATCATTGCTATTGCAACACCTTTTTGCATGTCAGAAAATATAATAACTTTGTGTTCTTTTTTATATTCTTTGAATTTATCCATTTCTAATTTATGCATTTGGAAAGGCAACTGTTTTTCCATTTCATCAATGACATGTTTTAATTTAACTTTAATCATAATATTATATGCATCGGTATTTGACCACCAGAAAAACGAAACTGCAATACCTATAATTGCCATTATTAAATTTGCTGAAATGCTGTATGGGAATGACAAATCTCTTGAAAAGAACATTATTAAGTATATTGCAATAATGACACATAAATAAAATTTGTTTGTTGTAAAGTTTCTGTTTGCAAAACTTTCTTTTTGTTCGCAATAAAGTTTGTATTGCTTGAACAATAATTCCTTATCCATGTTATTTTCTTCTGTCATAATATAATCCTTCTGTAATTACTTTTACTTTAGAAATATTATTGCATTTTTTGAAAAAAAAAACAATACTTTTAGGCTTAAACGCTTGCGGCATCTAAGGAATTGGCATTTATATCTATGTCATTTCCAAAGTTCTTTTTGATATCATCTAAAAAGTCATTAGTTACGTTAACCCATAATGCAGGATTAGCTAAAATTCTTTTCCCTTTTACATTAAAAATAACAGGATCCGAACCTTTATATTTCAGAATGGTTTCCCTTAATGCAATAATGTTTTCGTAGTTCATATCTTCTTTTATATTTACTTTTACTATATTCGTATTTTCAACAGGTCTTACACTATCAATAAATACCCTTACGGAAGGATTTTCTTCATCTTCCGATTTGCTTATTTTTCCTGAAATAATAACTTTAGCTTCCTGTTGAACAAATTGAGAATATTCTTCCATCTTTTTAGAAAATAAAAAGAAATCAACGCTGCCTGATAAATCTTCAATAGTTCCCATTTTATAAGGAGTTCCCGGTTTTGTGTTACCTTTTGCATCAATTTTTTCTTTAGTCATCATTGAACGAACGGAAGATAACAAACCGCATATTGTTACAGGGTCGTTATTATTTAGCTCTGGTAATTCACTTATACTATGTGTTGTCAAAAATGGCAAGTGCTGAACAATGCTTGAAAGCGGGTGTGATGTTACATAAAATCCTAACAATTCTTTTTCAAATGCCTGAATTTCACTATCAGAAAATTCTTCTTCGCTTCCTATAAGGTCAACTTTTTGAGGCTCAGCTGACATGGCTCCAAAAATATCAAGTTGACCTGATGCTTCTCTTTTGACTTCTTCATCCGCTCTTGACATAATATAATCAATATTTTCAAATAATTGCTTTCTTGATTTACCTGTAAACGCAAATGCGCCTACTTTTACAAGAGATTCTAATGTTCTTTTATTACAACTTCTTACCCGTTTGCAAAAATCAAACATGTCCTCAAAACACCCTTTTTCTCTTTCCTTATCAACATCTTCAAGGAAATTTTCACCTACGCTTTTAACTGAGGCAAGTCCAAAACGAATATTATCGCCGTCAGGATAAAATCCTGCTCTTGATAAGTTAATGTCGGGTGGTAAAACTTTTATACCGTATTTTAAACTTTCGGCTATATAAGATTGAGTTTTTTCCTGGTCTGTATTTACCCCCGTTAATAAGGCGGAAAAATATTCAACAGGATAATGAACTTTTAAAAATGCTGTTTCGTAAGTAATGTAAGCATAACAAACCGTATGCGCTCTGTTAAAACAGTATTGTGCAAATTTTGTCATGTTATCGTACAGGTCATTTGCTTTTTGTCTGTCAACACCTTTCTTTTCTGCTCCGTCAAGAAACTTAGGTCTGTATTCTTCCATGATTTCAACTTTTTTCTTACCCATAGCTTTTCTGAGTTTATCTGCTTCACCCATTGTGAAATCAGCGAGAACCTGAACGATTTTCATAATTTGTTCCTGATAAACCATAGTACCGTAAGTATCCTTCAATATAGACTCAAGTAACGGATGTTCATAAGTAATAGGTTCTTTGCCTAATTTTCTGTTTACAAATAATTCCGGGTATTTTGCTTCAATAGGTCCGGGTCTGTATAATGCCAAAACGGCACTTATATCTTCAAATACCGAAGCGTGCATTGAAGTAACCATTTGTTTCATACCTGTTGATTCAATTTGGAAGATACCGTTTGTTTCGCCTTTTTGTAGCATTTCGTATATTGCCTTATCATCAAGCGGTAAATGATCCATATCAAGTTCTACACCATGTCGTTCTTTAATCATATCGCATGCGGATTGAATAATTGTAAGGTTCTTTAATCCCAAAAAGTCCATTTTAAGTAGTCCGACATCATCAATGTTAGCCATAGGATAAGTTACAACAATATTTTTTTCATCTTTTGCATATTGCAAAGGAACAGAGTCAATAAGAGGGTCTTTTGCAATAATTACACCGGCAGCGTGTGTGCCTGTATTACAAGTCAGTCCTTCAATGGATTTTGCAATATCAATAATTTCCTTAATTTTAGGGTCACTATCATATTGTTCTCTTAATGGCATACCTTCTTTTAAAGAATCGTCAATATAAGTTTTGGGACCTGTAACCATCATTTTGGTAAGGTTGTTTGATGTTGTAAAATCAAGTTTCAATACTCTTGCAACTGCTTTAACTGCTGCTTTGGCTGCATAAGTTCCAAATGTAATAATCTGACAAACTTTATCTTCACCATATTTTTCTGTTACATATTTAATAACATCTCCGCGTTTTGCAATACAAAAATCCACGTCCACATCAGGCATGCTGACTCTGTCAGGGTTCAAAAATCTTTCAAACATCAAATTGTGTTTCATCGGATCAATTTCGGTAATTCCTAAAACGTAAGAAATCAAACTGCCTGCTGCCGAACCACGTCCGGGACCTACCGGAATATTATGAGTTTTGGAAAAATTTATATAATCCCAAACAATTAAGAAATATGCCGAAAATCCCATTCTCTCTATTACGCCGAGTTCATATTTACATCTTTCATCAAGTTCTTTGGTGATTTCACCGTATCTTTTTTTCATACCGTCCTGAACGAGTTTATGCAAGTATGTTTCGATTGTGTAACCTTTCGGAACGGGATAATTAGGTAGTAACGTTTTTCCTAATTCCATAATAAGATTACATTTGTCTGCAATTTTTAAGTTGTTTTCAAGACATTTGTTAAAAAGATTGTCATCCATCCAGCTAAATGCTTCACGCATTTCGTCGCCTGTTTTAACGTAATATTCAGGACCGCCTGACATTCTCATTCTTTTAGGATCATCATAATCTTTTTGAGTTTGCAGACATAACAAAATATCCTGTGCTTTTGCGTTTTCCCTTTTTAAATAATGGCTGTCATTAGTTATAACAAGTTCAATTCCTAATTCTTTTGCAATATTAATTATAATCGGGTTATTTTTCTTTTGCTCGGGCAAACCGTGGTCTTGAAGTTCAATGTAATAATCATCACCAAATAAGTCTTTATACCATTGTGCAATTTCTTTTGCCTTCTCAACTTGTCCGTTAGTAACATATGAATTGAGTTCACCGCCTAAGCAGGCACTTAAACGTATTAAGCCTTCAGAATTTTCTTTTATCAAGTCGTGATTAATTCTCGGCTTGTAATACATACCTTCCAAGTGAGAAATGCTGACTAATTTAATAAGATTTTTATAGCCTTGTAAATTTTTTGCAAGCAAAACGAGGTGATAACGAGGGTTATTATTTTGGTCTTTTTCATGAATATCACCGGGATGAACATAAAATTCACAACCTAAAATCGGTTTAACATTATTAGATTTTGCAAGTTTGTAAAACTCTATTGCGCCATACATAACCCCATGATCTGTAATTGCGCATGCAGGCATGTCGTTTTCCGCACAATATTTTACTAATTCCTTTAATTTTATTGCACCATCAAGTAAGCTGTACTCGGTATGTAAGTGCAAAGGTACAAATTGCATATTCCCAATAACCTATCCTTTAAACAAATAATAACACATTCAAAATTTTAATAAAAGGCATTGTAAAGGTTTACTAATAAATGAAATTTTTTATATACATTATTTACATGATATTAGCAGGCATGTATCATCCATGCCATAAAAAATTTTGTATAATCATGTTTATCGAAGGGAGGATAAAATTCAAAATTTTACATGTTTTTGTAAGCATATTTTAACAAAATACAAATATTTTATGTTTTTTTAAAAATACGGTTGTTAATTTTATAATGCTTGATGCAATAGTTTGTAAACAAAATTTTACTTTATTTATGTAAAACTTTTTTTAAATCTCTGAAGCACTCTTATAATGTTAATTACAGTGTAAAATTAAAAAAACAATGTAAAAAAATAAAGATAAAATATTTGCTATTTACTTTTAATTTGTACTACTATGGATATACAAAAGAAATTCAAATTATGCTTTGAAAACGACATAAATAGTGAAGCATTTATAATATAAAAATTAAATATTTTTATATTTGCCCTATGTATCGGGCACAATTTTGTTATCAAATCACATAAGAAGAAAGAACTATCGGAGGGCACACAGGGTGTTAGATCACGGATACATACAAATTTATACAGGTGACGGAAAAGGGAAAACAACAGCATCTTTGGGACTTGCGTTAAGAGCATTGGGACATGGATGGAAAGTTTTGATAATCCAATTTACCAAAGGCAAGCAAGATGATAACTATTATGGTGAAATTGCAACTTCTAAATTACTTCCTTCATTAAAGGTTGTTCAATTTGGTATGGACAGAGTTGTTTATTCACATAATATCTGCATGGAAGATTATAAAGAAGCAAAAAGCGGTTGGCAATATGCAAAAGATGCTATTAACAGCGGCGAATATCAACTTATTATTTTAGATGAATTAAATATTTGTATTGATATGGGATTGATAAAAGTTTCTGACGTAAAAGAAACTTTACTAAATCGGCCCGATAATTTAGAGATTGTTCTTACCGGAAGACGTGCACATCCGGAAATTATAGCAATAGCTC
>JAKSUS010000024.1 GCA_024408745.1 Candidatus Gastranaerophilales bacterium
CACTTGCTTGTTTTGCATACTTTCCTGTTTCAACTGTGACTTCTTTGCCACCAACATTGAACTTGCAAATTTTACTTTCTACCATAATTTATCTTCTTTCTTTTTCCTGTGTTCACTTAAAGTATATAACAAACATGTCCAACGGTGCAACTATTTGCTCCCGCTTATAACATATAAAAGGAAATAAATGAGTTTACTAATCAGATAATTTATAAATCCATTGGAATAATTCCATTAAATCATACGGTTTCGGGAAATATAAATCAGCCCCTGAATTTAAAATTTCTTCTTTTTCATGTGCGGTATCGGTAAAAATAATTTTTATGTTTTGAGTGGAATTTTCTCTGATTTTTTTGCAAAGCTCCAGCCCTTTTTTGGTTTCATTTTTACCGCTGTCAATTATTATCAAAGACGGTGATGAAGATAAAATATCATCAACGGTTACTTCATAATTTTTATAAATTGTAGGAACAAAGCCTTGTATCTTTAATGTTGTTTCTAAAAGATAAGATAAGTCTTCATCTTCTTCAATAACGACAATATTCTTCTCATTTATAAATTTCATAATTTCATCACTTGTAATCAATGGTCTGTCTATAATTTTTGACGAACCTAAGATAGTTTTTGCAAGTTTTTGCACCTTATTTAAGGCATTAATTACTTCCAATTCACTTTTATAAGTAATCAAATCGGAATTAACAATACCGATACTTGTTGTAATTAAAGGGATTTTGCAACCTGCTTTGTTATTTCCGTGAAGCAAAATATAACCTCGTTGTGCATCTTCATCAGAATAAAATTTCTTAGAAATACTGTCAAAAGCATAATTTAAGTAGTCAGCAAGTTTTTCGCATTTATAAGTTGAAGTTATGATTAAAAAGTTATCATTTTCAAATTGTCCGATAAAATCATCATACTCTGCAGTTGCTCTTAATATTGCCGAAAAAGCCTGCAAAATCTTGTTATATGCAATTTCACCATAAATTTCTCTGTACGAAGTAAAATTATCAAACCCGATAAGTAAAGTAGCCCATTCTGTTTTTGATTTCATTGTACGTTTTAATATTTTTTTTGAAAATTTTATATCGGGCAGATTCGTAACAGGCAAAGAATTTTCTTCCAAAGTTCTTCTTATATGTGCTTTTATTCTTGCCAAAAACTCATTTTGCTCCATAGGTTCGCTCAAAAAATCATCAGCACCTGCATTAAGAGCATTGGTTTTATCTTCCGAATAATTTGATTTTGATAATAAAATTATAATCGGTCGAAATTCCAAATTGTGATTTCTTATTTTTAAACAAAGTTCGGATAAATTATCTGTTACGCTTTCAGATATTAAAACTAATTCAGGTTCGTTTAATTTTAATTGTTCAAAAAAGTTTTCTTCGTCCACTACAATATTAACACTTGCACATTTATCATGTTCAAGAATTTTTTTATATTTATTTGAGATTTCAACTCTTTTGTCAAAGATTAATACAAAACTTCCGTTCATTCTTTTTCTCCTAAGATTTTAGAATTTAATTGAGTTTCAATATTTGTAAGAGGTAATGATAATGTAAAAATATTACCGTTCTCATAGTTTTCGGCTTTAATTTTACCGTTCATTTTTTCGGTTAAAGATTTTGTTATAAATAGTCCTAATCCGCTTCCTTCCGTTTTTCTCGTTAAAGGCGTATCAATTCTTGAGAATTTCTTAAATATATTTTCAAGTTGATTTTCGGGAATTTTATCTGCTTCATCAATTACTTTTATCTGAATTTCATTATTGTAAAAATTTGCATTGATTTTTATTGTTGAATTTTGATGAGAATATTTTGAAGCATTGTCAATTAAGTTTGTCATTATTTGCTCTAAAATATCAGAATCTGCCCAAATTTTCGGCAAATTATTATCATAAGAAACCTGATAGTTTTGCTCAGGATATTTCTTTTCAAAAATAGTAATCACAGGTTGAATAAATGTTTCAAAATCAATTTCTTTAAAAATAAGTTTTAATTTTTTAGACATATTAGAAATTTCAAGAAGATTTTCAACAAGCCTTGTTAAGCGATCTGCTTGATTTCTTATAATGGTTAAAAATTTATTCTGTTGTTCTTTTGATAATTTATCGGATGACATTATCATTGTATCTGCAAAACCTCTGATACTCGTTAACGGTGTCCTTAATTCATGACTTACCGTACTTATAAAATCCTGATGCGCCTGTTCATTTTCAATAATTTGAAGTTTATATTTTTTATTATCAAAATCAATCTCTTTTATTTTTATACTGTTATTTTCAACGTTTTTCTCATTTGAAAACAAAGCATTTTCAAAAATAATATTCTCGTTTTCATCTGAAATACAAACAGGAACATCAATATTTTCTAATATATTTTTAAAAAAATCGTTATTCAAGAATACTTACTCCTCATTAGGAATAATTGTTCTTAGTTGCGGAGTAACATCCTGATGAATATCAACAGGTTTTGGCTGAGCAGGTTGAGGAACTCTGTTAGGAACAATAGGAGCCGGTTGTGGAGGTTGTTCGGGGGCTGCTTTTTCCTGAACCTGAGAATTATTTTCATCAACTGTTTGTCCTTCGCTATTTTCTGGGGTTTCACCTTCTGTTACGACTTCTTCGGTAACTGATTGTGTGTCAAACTCTTTTGCATTAAGTTCAAATTTAGGGAACGGGAATGCTTGTTCTTTTCCCATATTAGCAATTCTCATATAGTCGGCCCAGATTTTTGCAGGAAGTGTACCGCCTGTTAAACCTCTCATCGGGTGGTTGTTATCATTGCCAACCCAAACACCTGTTACGATATTAGGAGTAAACCCTACAAACCAAGCATCTCTGTAATTATCGGTTGTACCTGTTTTACCTGCAACTTCACCGCCGATATTTGCAGCACGACCTGTCCCTGATGTAACAACCTGTTTCATCATTTCAACAACTTTTGCAGCATTATCAAGGCTCAAAATTCTCTTGTAATTAGTATTGGCTTCATAAACGACTTTACCTGTCGGAGTAACAACTTTTTCAACCGCATAAGGTTTTACCCAAATACCACCATTAGCCAAAACACCGAAAGCATTAGTCATTTCGGTAAGTTTAACACCGTTAGAACCTAAACAAATTGTCGGGTCATTTTCAAGCGGAGTATTTATGCCCATTCTTTTAGACATTCTTATTACTTCACTTACACCTGTATAATCAATAATAATTTTAGCGGCAACAACGTTTGAAGAATATGCTAAAGCCTGGTAAGCGGGAATTTCGCCTCGATATTTATTTCCGTAGTTATGAGGACTCCAATCACCTGAGGTATATGGTTCATCTTTGAAAAGCATATTTGGGGACATTCCCATTTCAACGGCGGTTGTATAAACCAAAACCTTAAAAGCAGATCCCGGCGGTCTTACTGATTGAGAAGCTCTGTCAAACTGGCTTTTTGAATAATCTTTACCGCCAATATATGCTAAGATTTTACCCGTTGAAGTTTCGTACGAAAAAAGGGCAGCTTGCTCCTCATCTTTTGTCATACCCCAAGAGCGCATATCACTCCAAAGTTTATCTTGCGCAACCTGTTGATATTCATAATTTAAAGTTGTATAAATTTTATAACCGCCCTGACTTATTTCATCTTCGCTAAAACCTAATGCCTCCAATTCTCTCATTACATAATCTGAAAAATAAGGGGCTTTATTTTGTGAATAAGAAATATATTGATCTCTTAATTTTACAGGTTCATCTAAAGCCTTTTTCATTTGTTCTTTTGTAATGATTTTATTTGCATACATTCTTTTTATAACTTGATTTCTTCTCTTTATCGCAAGGTCTTTGTTTTGATAAGGTGAATAAACTGATGGAGCCTGAGGCAAACCTGCAATAAGAGCAGCTTCTGCAACGGTTAAATCTTTTAATTTCTTATTAAAATAAACATCTGCCGCAGCACCTACGCCATAAGCGCCTTCACCTAAATAAACGTTATTCAGATACATTGCAAGAATTTGGTCTTTTGTCCAAGTTTTTTCAATTCTTCTTGCCAAAATTAACTCTTTTAATTTTCTTGTATAAGTTTTTTCTGATGATAAAAATAAAATTCTTGCAAGTTGTTGAGTAATTGTACTTGCACCTTGTTTAGAACGTCCTGCCTGAATATTAACGATAGTAGAACGTAAAAGAGCAGTTAAATCATAACCTTCATGTTTATAAAAATTCTTATCTTCAATAGAAATAAAAGCATTCTTTAATAAATCAGGAATTTCCTGCGAATTTACCTTAGTATTTTTATAAACCCCAAACGTCTTAATTACAACATCATCTTGAGAAATTATTTGTGTAACGTGATTAGGAATAAATCTCTCTAAGTTTTTAATGGGTTTTAATTGTCCCATATAGAAATTAAAAACAATTGCTGCCGAAACTAAAAGTATTATACCGACAGTAAAAATGTATGATATAAAGTTTTTCATGATAATTACTCTTCTGTTCTAAACTGATATATATTTTAATACAGAGATTATACAGATACAAATTATTTAAAAAACTTTATACACGAATTATTTTGAACATCTTTACATAAATTAAACCCATCTATATAACTTTTTTCAAAAATTCTTCAAAATCTTCTTTTGTATCAATTCCGACAGGTTTGTAATTTACCGTTGCGGTTTTGATTTTCATACCGTTTTGTAAAGCCCTTAACTGTTCTAAACTTTCCGCCTTTTCTAAAACAGATTGTGGGAGTTCGGACATCTTTAATAAAGCTTCCCTTCTGTAAACGTATAAACCGATATGAGCAAAAGTTGAAGCAATATTTTTGTTGCGTTCATACGGAATCGGTGAACGTGAAAAATACATCGCATAGCCGTTATTATCCGTAACTGCTTTTACGACATTAGGGTTTTGAATTTCGTCCTCATCATCAATTTTTCTTATCAAGGTTGAAATATCAGCATTTTTATCTTCAATTAAAACTTTTATTGCACTATCAATGCTTTCAGGTTCAATCATAGGTTCATCACCCTGAACATTAACGGCAATTTCAATATTTTCATATTTTTTCAAAACTTCAACTAATCTGTCACTTCCGCACTTATGAGTAGTAGCCGTCATGCAGGCTTTTCCGCCAAAGCTTTCTACTTCATCAAAAATTCTTTTATCATCAGTTGCAACAATAACATCTGATGCAAGTTTTGATTGAGTGGCTTTTTCATAAACCCATTGAATAATAGTTTTTCCTTTTGCTCTTAATAAGGGTTTCCCTTCTAATCTTGTTGAGGCATAACGAGCCGGAATTATAATTGTAATATTATCTGATTGCGTAAAATTTTCCATTTTCTGCTCCAAAATAAACTATACCGCTATTTATAACAGGGGAAGAATAAATTGATGTTCCTACCCCGTATTTCCAAATTAAAGTTCCTGTTGATGCTTTTATTGCATAAATAAAACCGTCACCTGATGTTACATACAAAGTATCGTCAACAAAAGCAGGTGAAGATAAAATTGCACCGTTTGTTTTATTTTTCCATAAGAGATTGCCTGCCATATCAAATGCATAAATAAAGCCTTTTCCGTCAGCAATATAGACCGCATTTTTAGATAAAACAGGTGTTGATTTAATAATGCCCTGAAGTTTTTTACTCCATAATAAAGAACCTGTTTTTGCATTTAAACAATAGAAAGTATTATCTGTTGAACCCACAAAAACTTTATCATTATTGGCAATCGGTTTTGATAAAATTAAACCTTTTGTTTTATAGTTCCAAACTTGTGTTTTGTTTTCAAGTGAATAAGCATAAATTTTTCCGTCTAATCCGCCAACATAAATTTTTCCCTGATAAATTGTCGGTGAACCCTGCAGAGGAATATTATGTTGTATTTTATGATAAAGCGTGCCATGTTTTGTGGAAACAAAATATAAATTCCCGTCTGCTGATGAAAAAATTACATAATGCTTGGTAAAAACAGGTGTTGATAAGATTTTATGATTTGTCGGATATTCCCATAAAATATTACCGTTAGAAATATTTAAAGCATACAAAGTTCCGTTTGTTCCGGCAATATAAAGAGTATTTTTATCAATTTCAACCGATGCTTCATCAACTTTTGAAGGAAGTTGCTTTATATTTTGCCAGATTTTCCCTCCTGTTGCGCTATTAAGCCCGTATATAACACCGTTTGTATATACAAAAAATATTGAGTTATTGTTAATTGCAGGTGCAGAATTTATATTAGAATTTGTTGTTAAACTCCATTTTAAAATACCTGTTGTTTGACTTCCTGATTTAATATATTTATCTCTTAACTGGTTTTGGACATGATAATTTTCATACTCGGTTTCTTCTTTTTGACAACCGGTTAAAAATAACAACATTAAACAAAATATTATAATAATTTTTTTCATTACTTTGCCCTCGGATGTGCTTTTGTGTATGCCTGTTTTAATCTTTCGGTTGAAACGTGCGTATAAATTTGAGTGTTAGAAATACTTGCGTGCCCCAATAATTCCTGAACGACTCTTAAATCAGCACCTTTTTCAAGTAATTTCGTTGCAAAACTATGTCTGAAAACGTGCGGTGAAATTTTTTTGTGAATTTCAACTTTTTCCGAAATTTTTTCCAAACATTTATTAACACTTCTTTGATTAAGTCTGTACCCGACACTATTTATAAAAACAGGGGTCTTTTCGTTTATATATTCGTTTTCAACTGCATAAACTTTTCTAAAATCTTTTAAATATAAATTCAAATATTTTTTTGCACGTTCTGAAATTAAAACAATTCTTTCTTTTGCGCCTTTTCCGAAAACGGTAATTTCATTTTCTTCAAGATTTAAGTTTCCGAAATTCAGTCCGCAAAGTTCGCTGACTCTCATTCCGCAGGCATATAAAACTTCTAAAATTGCTCTGTTTCTTGCGTCAGACGGATTATCGGGAGTTATTAATTCAAAAATTTGTTCAATTTCATCTTCATTTAAAAATGAAGGGAGTTTTTTAGGTTTTTTAGGACTTCTTAAAACATCCGCAGGATTATATTCAACTATTTTTTCACGATATAAAAACCTGAAAAATGTTCTTAGTGCTGCAATTTTCCTTGCTAAAGTCGTTTTAGAATATTCAAAAACCTGAATTTGAGAAAAATAAAGGCGAATTGTATTTGTATTAACATCTGCAAAACTCAAATCTCTGAGCCAATACAAGAAATGTTCAATATCACCTGTATAAGCACGCAAAGTATGTTTTGAAAGATTTCGTTCAACTTCCAAATAAACCATAAATTCTTCTAATAACTTGTTATTTGTCGTTATTAAATCGGATAATTGCTCAGTCAAAATTAATCTTCTCCAAAGATGTTAAGTAACACTTAGTATAATAGCATAATCTTCAATTTTATGATAATATATTACGCATAAATTAAGAATTTATATCAGGAAGAAATATTTATGAAAAAAGTACCTTTTGATCCCGGTTTTGCACCATTCGTTCTTGTTTTTTCAACAAGTTATACTTATATGGTCGATGAAGTTAAAAAATTTAAAAATGCGAACCAAAGGAAAATGAAGTATAGAGCCTTAGAAAGCGGAATAATGAAATTATGTGATAATCTTATCAGTTTTTACTTTGGCGGAATGTTATACGGTGCTTATTTAAAAAACAAATATAAAGAAACTCCTGCAGAACTTGAAGGAAATGATTTTTTAACCTGGACTTTGGAAGAATGTAAAAAAGGTGATGTTGCGATTGAAGTTTTATCTTTGGAAAAATTCATAAAAAGTAATGACAAAAACCCATTCGCAACTAAAAAAATTAATCCTAAATATATTTCTGTTATTGATGCTTACATTGAATTTTTAGAAAAAAATCATTACTTTATTGATGTAAAAACAACAGATGATATAAAAATTCCGACTTTATTATCTTATGCAAATAAATATAAAGAAGCATCTGTTGATGAAATTTTTGCAACAATACAAGATGCAATTAATTCTAAAAAAATAGAAAAATTGTTAACTTCTAAATATTTTGAAAAAATTAAAGCTTAATTATTTTACAATTCCTTCTAAATACTCTTTGTTTTTATCAAGAGTATTTTGTGAAGCAACAACAGAAATAACGCTCGGTTTTGTTAAATAATATTTTGCTAAAGTATTGATATTATCAACAGTTATATTATCAATAGCATTAAGTAAATTTTCCAAATATTTATCTTTGTATAAACTGTTCAGGCTTTCAAACAGACAAACATTTTTACCGGCCGTTGATTCTAAAGCAAATAACAAATTGCTTTTTACCTGTAATTTCGCTGCTTCAAGTTCTTTTTCGGAAACTTTTTCGTTAATTAATTTATCAATATGATGTTTAAAACCGTTAATTGATTTTTGTAAGTTCAAATGTTGCTGAGGGTTTTGAGGATTTTCGGTTGTTGTGAAAATTCTCAAAGCTAAAGTTCCCTCATTATCCTGACAAGTATATGAAGAATTTACACGATAAGCTAATTTTTGTTTTTCTCTTAAATCATTAAATAATCTTGAATTACTGTTACCGCCTAAAATTTCATTTAACAATACAAGACCTGCTTTATCTTTAATATTGCCTGTTTCTTTTATTCTGAAAAGTTGAACAATATCCGCCTGATTTCTTTCTTGCGTGTCGGTAACGACTTTTGATTTATCAAGTTCTTTTATTTTTAAATCCGTTTTTACCTGATTTGGATTATAAGTTTTTCCGTTCGTTGAAATTGTTGAATATAAGGTGTTCAAAATCGAATTATCCTGCATATTACCGCTAACGTTGATATTTAGATTCGCATTTGAAACTAATCCTGCATAGAAACATTTAACATCTTCAAAAGTAACTTTATCCAATTCTTCATAAATCTTCCTCAAAGAATAGCCTCTCGGAGAACCTTCGTATAAAGTTTCATACGCTTTATCGCCTGCATTTTTGGGGTTAGAAAGATAAAGATTTTTAATTTCTGCTTTTGCTCTTTCAAAATTTTCAGGGGTTAAATTCGGCGTATATAAATTCATATAGAAATTCTTTAACGCCGTTGGTAAACTTTCTTTCGGACAAGAATAATCAAATTTTATGGAATTATTATTAACCGAAACTTCACTTGATATATTGTTTCTGTCCTCAATATCGGCAAAATCTTCTTCTTTCATCATAAAAGTACCTTTTTGAAGCATATAATTCAAAATAAGTTCGAGAGGTGCTTTGTTTGAAGTATGCTCTGATTTAACTTCACAAGTTAAAACACAAAGTTTTGATGCCGGTGAATTTAAAGTTGAAATTGTTGCATTGTTAGGAGTTTTATAAGTTTTTATTTCATAATTTGTTTTTGCTTTTTTGTTTCCGCTAAAAGATATTTGGTTAGTTGTGGCAGGGTGAACAACGCAAACGGATGCTTTATTCAAATCTAAAAATTTCTTTGCCGAATCCATAACATCAGCAGGAGTAATAGAATTTAAGATTTTTTCATAATCCAAAATGGAATTAAATGAGTTTTCGTTAATATATGTTCCGCCAACTAAACTTGCAATTCCCATATTTGATTCTGCCATGTGATTTAGCTGATTTTTGACTTTATTTTTTACAATTTGCAATTCATCATTAGTTAATGGGGTTTGGCTCATTTCATGAATGGTTTTATACATTAATTTTAAAACATCTTCGGTGTTGTTATTTGGAGTAGAGGTTGAAATCAAAACTGCGGTAGGATCGCTCGCAATATTACTTACGGCTTCCATGCCTGCATTAATATCAAGATTTATTTTTTTCATTTCTTTGGTTAATTTTGCATTTTTATAACCTGCCAAGGCTAAAAGTAAAACTTCCGTTGTTATTTTTTCTTTATCATTTTGAGGTCCTGCAAAAGCTAAATTAATTATATGCGATTGGGTATTAGGAACATATAAATCTTGTCTTACAGGTTTGTCCGTCGGTTTTAATTTTTCATAATATTTGTTATCCTGCGGTTGCGGTTTAAAAGATTTAAAGTTATCGCATAATAAATTCAATGCTTTCTTTTCATCAACATCACCTATCAAAATAGTCAGAGCGTTTTGAGGATTATAATGTTTATGATAATAATTTAAAACATCATCTTTTGTCAGGTGTTCAATATTTTGAACGGAACCGCCGATTAAATCACTGCTTTGCGACTGTATATTAAATAAATTTCTAAAAACGGTATTATTGGCTATGTTATAAGGGTTATCTGCAAGCATCTGAATTTCGGAAATTACGGGACCTTTTTCTTTTAATAACATTTTATCCAAGAAACTCGGATGAGCGAGCATGTCAGAATGCATTTTTATAAATTTTTCCAAATCAGACTCTTTATGAAGAGGTGATTTTATAAAATAATCCGTACTTATAAAACCTGTTGAAGCATTGTATTTTCCGCCCATGTTGTTTACATTTTCAACAAATTCGGTCGGTTTTAAGTTATCGGAACCGTTAAACAAATTATGTTCAATAAAATGACTTATACCTCTGATTTTATCATTTTCGTTCATGGAACCTACTTTAAAATAAGTTCTCAAAACGCATGGACCTTCTTTCTTTGCTATCAGACACTTTTGCCCGTTCGGAAGCAGGTACAGATTACCTTTTAAATTCAAATAAGGTAAATTAATTTCCTGTATAAACTTATACGGAGTGTTAACAGGCGCATTGATTGAAGTTATTGCTTTTGCGCAAATCGGTGAAACAACTCCGCTTGGTTGTTCGGGTTGCGTTATTTTATCGTTATTTTCCTGTTTTTTTATGTTATTAGTTTGCGAAGTGAATTTTATATCACCAACACAAATTTTATTTACATTCATGAACTTACCTGCCTCATATTAATAATAAAACAATAAATACGGAAAAATTGCCATGCCGGGCATGCCTTTTTTCATGAAAAGCATGCTTTTTTTAAGTAAAATTTCCCTTCGATTTTTGAAAA
>JAKSUS010000025.1 GCA_024408745.1 Candidatus Gastranaerophilales bacterium
AACCGATTTCTTGTGAACAAAAGAGAAACCGGATTTTGAAATTTTTTGACAAGTCACAAAAGGCTGTTTTTAAATGGCACATTTTGCCTTTGTCAATTATAGTTGATTGTCATTCAATCAACGGCATGGAATACTACCAACCTATTCTATCAAAGCAACTTGTAAAATAGTTATTTTACCGCAGTTAATGTAGGGGCAATGCCAAGTTCAGCCTGAACTTCTTTAGCATTATCCATTGCAATCATTCTGCGTTTTTTTGCTGCTTTGAGTATAAAACTGACACCATTTGATATTGAACTGTTGTTGGAATAATTTTTTATCATGTTTTCTATCCTCTTGCTTTTGATATTTTATATATCGGCACAATTAACAGAAAACTTTAATAATTTAGCAAAATTTGTCAGTTTTTTGTAATATTACTTTACAATGCAAGACAAAACACACTATTAGCAAGGCTTCTAAATATCACCATAAAGAAAAATAATTTCATAAAAAATAATTTAAAAGGTTGTTTTCTTTACTAAAAATATCATTATAATTTTATTTAGAAAAAGGAAATATTATGAATAAAACTTTTTACAAAATTATAATTTTATTATTAATTGCTATATTTGTTCAAAATTCTGCAATAGCTGATGATGACGGTTGGTCTGATGCTCTTGACGTTTATAACAGTGACGGATTAGACAAGCCTGTTAGTGCTATTGAATATAAAAAAGTTTTAAAAGAATTAGATGATCTAAAAGCTAAACATCAAAAGAAAAAATGGTTTTGGGAAAAATGGAAAGAAGAACCAACTCCAAAAACCCCAAGCGAACCTGTTAAAATAGAGAGAAGTGATATTCTAAAAATCACGACTCCCCTTTATTATGATGGCGTAACTGTTCCTGTAGGTTTTTACAAAATAACATCAACAAAAGAAAACAATCAATATTATATAAATTTATTACAGGGCAAAACTCCGATTGTCAGAGTTTTGGCAAATCAGGTTCCGCATACATCTTTTGCACCAAATAAAATTAATGCGATAAATACAGAAATCTATAAAGATAATTATTTCAAAATAAATTTTAAGACGATAGATTATGCATTATCAGGGTATTTAACGATAGTAAAATAAAAATTCAAATATTTTGTTAATTTTTGTTAAATTACTATTGAATTTATTTTTTATCGGTTTTTAAATACATGTAAAGGATTTGGAATTTACCGCATGTCTATATTAGAAAAAGAATTACACCAAAATTTATTAAAAAATTTAATATCTGTTATTGAAAAAGACAAAAAACGCCAAGTGCCTGTTATTAAATTTATGAGACAAGGTTTTTTGCTTTCTGTTGCTCAACGCTTAACCAAAGAAAAAAGAAAAGTCCATTTTATAGGAATAACAGGTGAATCTGCCTCAGGTAAATCAACATTCGTAAGAACAATTATCAAAAAAATAAGAGATATTGAAGCAACAAAAAACAAAAAACTTTTAAATTTCATCAGTTCCGATAATTATTTTAATGATATTTCGGAAAAAATTAAAAAGTACGGCTCTTTTAATAAACTTTTGGAAGAAGAAAATTATAATCCGGATGCTCCCGAAAGTTTTCAACTTGATTTGATGAGGAAAGATTTAATTACTTTATCGGAAAAGAAAAATGTTTATATCCCTGAATACAGAATTGACGGAACAGGAAGAAGTATTCCGAATTCTATTTTAATTGAATCTGCTCCGATTATTATGTCAGAAGGTATCGCAGTATTTTATCCGGCTATCCGAGATTTATTTGATATCAGAGTTTATGTTGAAGTTGATGAAGAATTAAGACTTGAAAGATATATAAAGAGAGCAGCCGAAAGTCGCAATCAGTCAAGAGAAGATGCTTTAGAACAGTATGAAACAATCAATAAATCAGCACAAATATATTTAAGACCCCAAAGACAATATGCTGATATAATTATCAACGGCCACGCTGAAATTTCCGATATTGAACAAATAGCGGAAGATTTGAGTTTATATGTATAAATAAAACCGGCGGCAACGGGATTCGAACCCGTGTCAACAGAATGAGAATCTGTGATCCTAACCCCTAGACGATGCCGCTCTGAGTTTTACAAATTTATTTTATCAAATTATCAGAAAAATACAAATAAAATTAACTAAGAATATAGCAAATTTATTTATTTTCATATTTATAACAAATACAGGTAAGGAGTAAATTATGAAAACTAATATAATTGATAATTCTTCATTTAACGGTAATTATTCTAAATTATATGCAAAATTAAAAGCACACAAAAAATGCCAGCATGTTCTTACACAAAAATTAGGTGATTTGCCAAAAGAAGTATCATACGGAACAGATATATTTGCATCAAAGAAAAATTTAACAACTAAATCAAATTTATCAGCACCGTTTTTTATTGGGATTTTAAAGTTATTCTGTTAATATAACTATTTTTCAAAATTCATATTAGTAATAAAAATGTTATCAACGTTTTCACTTTCGCTTACCTGATTAAACACATCTCTGACAGGATTTTGAGAAAACACTTTTGTTTCAAAATAAATTTTTTCTTTGTTATCCATTCTGTCACTTCTGTCATGATTTATTTCAAGAATTTTATCGAATTTTGTCGTTAATGCTTTTACTACATCATTAATATTCTTGCTGTCAACAATTAACGTGGCTCTTATTGTTGCTGTTTTTTGCGTAAATTTATGAAGAAATCCTGTTTCTAATTTTCTTACAACTACCAGAACAATCAAGGTTAAAATCGCTGCAACTCCGCCTAAAATAAGTTGACCGCAACCTACTGCCATTCCGATACTTGCAGTTGTCCATAACGTAGCTGCAGTCGTTAAACCGAAAACCGACGAACCGTGTCTTAAAACCGTACCGCCACCGATAAAACCAATACCTGTTAAAACTTGTGCCGCAATTCTTGCAGGGTCGCCAAATGCTTCATAATGACCGTTAGCCATTACTGTCGGAAACACAAATATTGATAAAATCGTAAATATACAAGAGCCGACACACACAAGAATATGTGTTCTTAAACCTGCAAATTTACTTGTTAATTCTCTTTCAAACCCGATTGCAAAACCTAAAACCATTGCAACCAAAACCCTTATTATAATATCAATATAATAAGATAATTCATGTAAAGTTAATTCCAATTTCTATCTCCCATAACTCTTTGGATCAAGTACATCTCGAATTGTATCACCTATTAAGTTAAAAGACAAAATCGTTACAAAAATCAAATATCCCGGAGTTAGTAACCAAGGGCGATATAAAATATTTGTATATTCTTGTGCTTCTTTTAACATATTTCCCCAACTTGCGTCAGGTTGTTGAATACCTAACCCCAAAAAGCTCAAACCTGATTCCCCTAAAATATACCCGGGGACACTTAAAGTTATTGCAACAAGCACATAACTTGCAGTTTGAGGAAGTATGTGTTTCGTGATTATTCTAAACGAACTTGCACCGATACTTCTTGCACTCTCTACAAATTCCTGCTGTTTGATTGATAAAACCATCCCCCTTACAACTCTTGCAAAACCTGCCCAACCAATAAAGGCAAGTATAACTATAATAAGAGTAAATCTCTGAGTGCTTGTCATATTTGCAGGCAATAATGCCGCTAAAATTATCAACAAATAAAAACTCGGAATAGACATAATGGCTTCAGCAATTCTCATCATTATATTATCCAACACACCGCCAAAATATCCTGAAATTCCTCCATATAAAAGTCCTAACGGGAAAGAGATAAACAAAGCCAAAAAGCCAATGGTTAAAGATATTTGTCCGCCGTATAAAAGCCTTGAATAATTATCCCTTCCGTTTATATCAGCACCTAATAAATATAATCTTCCGTCAGGATTATCAAGAGCGAATAAATGTCTGTCGGTTTTAATAATTCCGAATACTTTATACTCAAAACCATGCCCGAAAAGTTTTAAATAATAACGATTTGACCTGTTCGTTTTAAAATCATTTGAAAAAGTTTTAGGGTTAAACTCTCTTGTATAATTATAAGTATAAGGTTTGGAGAGTTTATTTTCGGGTGTAATTACATAAAGTTTTGAAGGTGGTGCATAAGACATATTTCTGTCTGAAAAATCTTCTTTATAAACTGCAAAAAAGTCTGCAAATGCAATTATCAAATACATAATAATAAGAATAACAAATGCAGTTACGGCAAATTTATCTTTCATAATTTGTTTTATCGGGCTTCTGTCAATTTTGATTTCTTTTGTTCCCATTTTGTTACTCCATCGTTACTCTCGGATCAACGATTTTTAATAATATATCACCTATTAAATTACCTATAACAAGCATAATTGCACCAATCATAAGACTTGCCATAACTAAATTTATATCTGATTTCATAACCGCTTCAAGGACTAATCGACCAAGTCCCGGGTATTGAAAAACATATTCCGTTAATGCTGCACCGCTTAATAATCCTGCAAATTCAAAACCTATCAAAGTTACCATCGGATTGATTGCATTTCTTACTGCGTGCTTATAAATAACTTTATTTTCAGGAAGTCCTTTTGCTCTTGCAAGTTTTATATAATCACTCTCTAAAACATCAAGAAGATTTCCTCTCATTTGTCTTTGCAAACTTGCCAAACTCAATGTAAACAAGACCAAAACGGGCAAAAACAAATGATGAATTATATCAAAAATTTTCCCGAAAATATTCATCTGCGAAAAATTAAAACTTGTTAAACCACCAACGGGAAACCATCCTGTTTTAACCGCAAAAACCAACAACAATAGAGCATAGAAAAATGATGGAATTGCCATACCAATTGATGTAAATATCGTTATAATTCTGTCCGCAGGTTTTCGCCAGTTTAAAGCAGCATAAATTCCTAACGGTATCCCGACAAGCCACGTTAAAATTATAACAATTCCTGTTAATAAAAGTGTATTAGGGATACGCTCTTTTAATCTGTCAGATACAAGCTCGCCTGACGTTGAAACTCCTAAATCACCTTTTAAAAAGTTTCCTCCCCATCTTAAATATTGTTTATAAAGTGGCAAATCTAAACCTAATCTTACTTTTTCCGCTTCCAAAGTCTGTTGAGATATTGCCGGATTAAGTTTTAATTCGCTCAACGGGTCAATCGGACTTAATCTTATAATAAAGAAACTTATTAAAGAAACTATTATTAAAATAGGAATTGCATTTATTATTCTTTTTAATATGTATAAAAATATTGACATTATTCTATGTAAATCTCCTCAATATTATGAATTACACCGCCTAATGCAGTCGGTTCAAGATTTTTAAATTTTGTTCTTACCGCATAAATATTAAGCGGAGTATATAAATAAATAAACGGGTTATTATCGTAAACAATTTGTTGATAGTCATCATATATTTTTTTACGGTTTTCAAAGCCTAAAGTTGTTGCACCTTTTGCAAAAAGTTCATCAATTTGTTTTTCCCAAGGAAGTAAATCCTTTTTATTAATCGCATCATCTTCTTGTCTTAAATTAAACATGTGCAAACTTCCTGTTGAGTACCATACATTTGCACCATTATTTGGTTCTAAAGCAGAGCCTGTTAAACCCATAATTATTGCATCCCAATCTAAAGAACCTGTTAATTTACCAACTAAAACATTAAACTCAATCGGTTTAAAATTAACTTTCATTCCTAATTCCGTTAAATCTTCTTTTATCATTACCCCGATTGATTCTCTTTCTATGTTTCCCGCATTTGTCATTAAAGTAAATTCGACAACGTTTCCGTCTTTATCGTGTAAAATTCCTTTTTCATCAGTATAAAAGCCTGATGATTTCAAAAGCTCTTTAGCCAACGTTAAATCCTTTTTATGACCATTTGCAAGTTCTTTATTTAAGTATATTGAAGATAAACCTTCTGCTGTAAATAACGGCATTCCAACACCTGAAAGAACGTTTGAAACAATATAATCTCTGTCAATAGCGTAATCAACTGCTTTTCTGAAGTTATTATCGTTAAACCATTTTTGCTTTATAGGATCAACATAATATTTACCCTTTTCATTCTTTCTTGTATTGAGGTTAAAGCTCAAAAACGTTGTTCCGTCACTTGCACCTAAATTAAAAATTTTATAATCGGAATTTTTTTCTAAACTTTTAAATCTTGCAACCTGCTTGCCCATAACAGGCAAAATATCAAGTTCACCACCCTCAAACTTTAAAACCTGATTATTTAAATCTCCTACAATATAAACAACATATTTGTTTAAATATGGTAAAACATTATAATTCTTGTCAATTATTGAATATTTTTCATTTTTTTTGAAAACAACTCTCTGTGCGGGAACATATTCTTCCAACTTAAAAGGACCGCTTATAACAAAGTCTTTCGGATTAGTTGTTACTCCCCAATATCTGTTAAATTCTTCAATTCCTTTATCCGTAACAGGTTTTAAAATATGTTTTGGCGCTATTGCAAAGCCTAACATTCGTAAAAAAGGTGCAAAAATCTCAGGAGTAGTGAATTGTACAGTATATTTATCAACGATTTTACAGGTCGGCAAAACCCCGTTAACAGCCATTACATCTCTTGAACTTGTATCGCCATAACCACCTTTAATAATTGTATTATAAGTAAATTCAACATCATCGCTTGTGATTTCTTTTCCATCAGACCATTCTAAACCTTTTCTCAAGGTTACGGTGTAAGTTTTTCCTGCCTTATCAATTTGAACAGATTTTGCTAATCTCGGAATAACTTCACCGTTAAACGGATCGGTTGTGAACATGCCTTCAAACATAATACCGCCTAATGAACTTGAAGTTGCATCTTTGGCATTCCAAATATTAAAAGTCTTTGGCCCCTCACCAATAGTAGAATTGCTTAATGTTCCTCCGAATTTTCCAATATTATTTTGATTTTGTATAAATTCTTTCCCGTTAAATTCAATAATTTTAAAATCTTTTTTAGTTGGATATTCTATCAAATCTTCTTCAAGATTATGGTTAATTACGGTTTCGTCTTCATAACTGTCTTTATGCAAGCACGAAGTCGTTAAAAATATAAAAAATCCTATTATTAAAATTATATAAATTATTCGTTTAAACATATATATATTATGAAACGTAAATGTTAAAAATATCAACATCTTAATATTTAGCCATGCCGATATTTAATAAAAAGGCATGCTTTTATAAGAAATATTTAAAAAATATATACTCCGTAAAGCCTTATTATTACTGAATTATAAAATTTTTAAATAAAAAAAAGCAATTTTTTTTTACAAAATGTTTTTATTTATACAAGAGAAAAAGAGTAAAAACATGAGAGGAGAGAAAATCATGGCTATCAAATTTAATTTAACAAGTAACACAAACAAAGTAGATGTAGCAGAAAGCGGAGTAAAAAGTACAAAATCAGTTAAGAAAGAAGATGCTTCAATAGCAATAAGCGGAAACAACAAAGTACAATTCGGTAAATTATCAACTAATCCGTTTACATCTTTAGAAAAAACAGGTTCAACTGCAAAAGCAGGTGAAGTATCAGACGCAAAAGGTACAGAAAAAGCTGATCAAGAAGCAGTAGCAAAAGAACAAGAAAGTATTTTTGCTGATGCATTCAAAACAGGTGCAGATAAAACAACAGGTTTAGAAAAAACAATTGAAAGTGCTTCAAGCGCAGTTCCTCAACAATTAGATTTTGCAAAAAGCAGTTTGCAAGGTGCAACAATGTTAATGAGCCAAGCACAAAGCTATATGCAAAGCGGAAACTTTGAAGCAGCAAAATCATACTTAGAACAAGCACAACAAAAATTAAACGAAGCAGAACAAGAAGCAAATAAAGCAGGTAATTCATCTGATAAATCAGATTTACAAGCACAAATTGCAGCACGAAAATCAGCAGTTAGTTCATTATTAGCAAGTGCTAATGCAGCAATCGCAGCCGCTAAAAATAATCAAACTCAACAAGAACAGAAAGCTGATGATAAAAAAGCAGACGACAGCAAAAAAGGCGGACAATGCAGCGGAAGCAAACCACAAGAACAACAAAAAGCACAAGAACAACCTAAAACTAATCAACAAACTGACCCTAAAAACACATTAACAGATGCAGCAAAAGCATTAAACGAAGCAACAAAAGGTATCAAAGATTTATTCGGTAAAGATAATGATAATAAAGATTTGAAATATGACAAAAATGCAGATACTGCTAAACAAATAGAAAAAGAAGCATTACCAAAATTCAACGAAGGTGCTGAAATGAAAAAAGCAGGTGAAGCAAAAGTTCAAGATGCTGAATCAAAAATAGCATCAAAAGATGGCGAAATCAATTCAATGAACAATGAAATTAAAGCAGAAGAAAATAAAAAATCACAAGAAGAAGCAAAAGTTAAAGATTTCGAAGGCAAAATAGCAACACAAAAAGATACTGTAAATCAAAAAACAGAAGCTCATAAATCAGCGGTTGATAAACAAACAACAGCAAAAGAAAATGTTGATACAAAAACTACTAACTTAAAAACTGCTCAGAACACTTTAGCAAATACACCGGAAAACATCACTGAACAAGATGCAGAAGGTAATACAATTACAAAGCCAAATCCTGATTATGCAACAGCAAAACAAGCCGTTGAAACTGCTAAAACAGAATTAGAAAAAGCAAATGATGAAAAAGATGCAGCAGATAAAGAAGTTGAAACAGCAAAAGGTGAATTAGACAAAGCAAATTCCGAATTAGCAAAACTTGAAGAAGATAAAACCACAGCAGAAAATGCAGTTAAAGAATGTGATAACAAACTTGCATCATTAAATACTAAATTAGAACAATTACAAAATGATAAAGCACAATTAGAAGCAGCAAAAACCGAAGGTCAAGAACAAATTGCTCAAGGTGATGATGCAATGAATGCAGCACAAGCTCAAGCAGCAGAAATAGAAAAAGAAGGCAAAAAAGCATAATAACTGAAAAATAAAACCAATAAAAACCTCTGTAAGAAATTGCAGAGGTTTTTTATTTGCAAGATAATCTGAAATATTCTCATAATATTAACAAACAATAGAATATTAAAACAATTTGTGCTAAATTTTTAGTATGAAAGATGATGCTAATAATATAGTTGTAAGAAATGCTTATATGCATAACCTGCAACACATAAACGTAAAAATTCCGAAAAATCAAATTGTTGTATTTACCGGAGTAAGCGGTTCCGGCAAAAGTACCCTTGCTTTTGATACGATTTTTGCGGAGGGTCAAAGACGCTATATCGAAAGCCTCAGTACCTATGCAAGACAGTTTTTGGGGCAACTTAATAAACCGGAAGTTGAAAGCATAGAAGGTCTTAGCCCTGCAATTTCTATTGACCAAAAATCAACTTCAAACAATCCCCGTTCAACAGTCGGAACAATTACGGAAATTTATGACCACTTGAGATTATTATATGCAAGAATTGGTATTCCCCATTGTCCAAAATGCGGTGCCGAAATTAAGCCGCAATCTCTTGATGAAATTTTAAACAGCATAATGAATATGGAAACCGGTACAAAATTTCAAATTCTTGCACCGATTGCAAAAGGTAAAAAAGGTGAGTTTTCACAAACTTTCAGCGCATTAAAACAAGAAGGCTATGCAAGAATAAGAGTTGACGGTGAAATCTATAATCTTGATTTTGATGAAATTGAAATAGATAAAAATAAAAAACATAATATTGAAGTCGTCATAGATAGAATTATTTTAAAACCCGAAGCACGTTCAAGAATTGCAGACAGCGTTCAGGTTGCCATGAAAAAGGCAAACGGAAATGTCATAATTTTAAACGGTGACAAAGAAAAAATTTACAGTGAAAAACTTGCATGCCCGAAATGCGACATATCTTTTGATGAATTAGAACCGCGCATTTTCAGTTTTAATGCTCCGTATGGCGCATGTGAATCTTGTGGCGGCTTAGGAATGCACCTGCAAATTAACCCTGATTTAATTGTCCCGGACAAAACAAAATCTTTAAGGCAAGGTGCGATTTATCCTTGGGCAATAACAGGAAACCCTTATTATACTGATGTTTTATACTCTGTTGCAAGAGAATTTAAAATTGATTTCGATAAACCTTTTGAAGAATTAACAGAAGAAGAACAAAACATTATTCTCTTCGGCAGCGGTGATAAATCTGTTTTAATGGAGCATGATGAGTTTGGAACAAAACGCAGAAAAATTTACAAAACAAAATTCAAAGGTGTTATTCCTTATTTGAGAAACAGATACGAGGGAACAAATTCCGATTTAATCAGAGGCGAAGTCGAAAAATATATGACTCAAATCCCTTGCGAAACCTGTAATGGCGCAAGGCTAAACAAATTTGCCTTGTCTGTTACCATTGATAACAAAAATATTTTTGAATTTACTTCAATGTCCGTAAAAGATGAATACGACTTTATCTGCGGTTTGTTTTTAAAACTTGATGATTACAAACTTGCTATTGCCAAACAACTTCTTGAAGAAATAAGAGAACGCTTGAGATTTCTTGTTGATGTGGGTTTGGACTACTTAACTTTAGCAAGACAGGCAGGAAGTTTATCCGGAGGTGAAGCACAGAGAATAAGACTTGCAACTCAAATAGGTTCAGGGTTAACAGGTGTTTTGTATGTTTTGGACGAACCGAGTATCGGACTTCATCAGGTCAATAACGAACAACTTTTAAAAACTCTTATAAGATTAAGAAATTTAGGGAACACCTTAATTGTTGTTGAACATGATGAAGAAACAATCAGAATGGCGGA
>JAKSUS010000026.1 GCA_024408745.1 Candidatus Gastranaerophilales bacterium
AATGCAAAGACCTGAAAACATAAACTTAAATAAAAACATAAAATTATTAATAAAAATATTGCCAAAAATTCAAAACCAATAAGTAAATATGGCATAAACAAAGGATCAATATTAAATAAGAAAACTACGACAGGCAAAGCCAATCCCATTAAAATAATTGAACACCAAATCGCTAACATTAAAATATAATCTTTTGTCCTTAATGCAACAACTTGAGTATAATGTTGATGAGGTTTTACGACTTTTCTTTTCAAAATATCAGCAATTATATTATTTAAAGATACCATTTTTAACATGTAATTCCAAAATGCCATTTTAAAAATAATTAATCCCGGTAAAATTGAAAGAATAACAATTGTTAATGTAGCAAACAATTCATTTAATATTGGTAAGTTTTCTGCCCAAACAGGATAAAATTTTGGCAATAAATATACAGGAATTATCATTAATAAAATTCCCAAAAGCATGCCAAAAGTCGGAGCAATTACAGGTGCTGATAATGTAAAAACATTTTGCAAATAAAGTTTTATACCGTTTCCTATTATATTAAAAATTGTGGATGTTTTAGCTTTTGTCATAAAAATCTTACCGGATACAAATTTTTGTAATATTATATTAACATAAACTAACGGAAAAATGCTATGTTTGGTTTTAACAATAAAAAGAGAATTTTAATAATAGGTATGCCTGACCTTGTTTTGTATTGTCTTATTGCTTTAAAGAAAGCCAATAAAAACATTGTAGGTGTCATTACTTCACCCCCGAATAATCCTACTTATGAATATATGAAAGATTTTTTGAAAAAGAATAATCTTCTTCATATTGAAAATAATAAAAATTTTAAAGATGAAAATTTACTTCAAACTGTTCGGGACTTAAAACCTGATGTTGCTTTTGTTTGTTCTTTTAATTATCTTTTACCCAAAGAACTATATGAAATCCCGCCTTTAGGCACTATAAATTTTCATCCTTCATTACTTCCTGATTACAGAGGTGCAAACCCTTATTTTCATGTGATTATGAATGAAGAAAAAGAAACAGGAATAACAATGCATTATCTTGATGAAACATTTGATACCGGTGATATTATCAAGCAAATAAAAGTCCCGATAGAAGAACGTGATACAATGGGTTCTCTTTTTAACAGACTTAATCAAACAACCGCAAAACTTTGTGTTGATACGGTTAACTTTCTTGAACAAGACGGGATTTTACCACGCATTCCGCAAATTCAGACTGATAATTACAAAGAAGCACCTAAAATTTACGCCGGTACTGATGATGTTAAAATCAACTGGAATAATAATATTAAAGATATTGAAAAATTTATCAGAGCATTAAATCCGTTTTTTGGTGCTGTTTCAAAATTTAACGGTAAAGAATTAAAGTTTTGGGATGTTGAAATGATTTACAATCAGGAAGCAGAAAATCTGCCTAGTGGAACTGTTTGCGATATTACAAATGAATATATGATTATAAACGCAAAAGACGGCTTTATAAAAACAAAAATTTTAGGAATTGATGACACAAATTATTTTTCTGATACAAAAGATGTTATCGCTTATTTGAATATAAAAAAAGGTGATAAGCTTAATTAAAAATATATTATACATACTTATATTTACAGGTTAATAATTTTACAAAACCTTATAACTGTTGTAGAGTAATTATATGAAGATAAGAAGTCCGCTTAACATATTAGGTAGAATTACATTAGGTATTATTAAAAGTGTAATACCTGTTATTGAATTTATCGGTGAATGTATTACAAATCTTTTAAGTGCTTTTAATTATTTGTTAAAAGGTAAAGTTAATTTCAAACATACTTTGCAACAGGCAGCATTAATCGGTTATGATTCAGTCGGAATTTCACTTGTCATTATTTTTATAACAGGTGCGGTTATTTCTTTGCAGGTTGCACGATATTTTTATATGTCAGGCGGCGAAGCTTATGTTGGCGGCTTGGTTTCTTTAACTATTTTAAAAGAACTTGCGCCTGTATTTACGGCAATGGTTATTTCAGCAAGAGCAGGTACAGCAATGGCATCTGAATTAGGAAATATGAAAATAACACAACAGGTTGATGCGATGAAAACTTTAAATGTTGATCCCGTTAAATATTTAGTTTTACCAAGAGTTTTAGCCTCTTCAATTGTTGTTCCAATGGTTACGGTTTTAGCAATTGTTGTCGGTTTATTAGGCGGAATGTATATCGCAAAATTAAGTATAGGACTTCATCAGGCAAGATTTATGAACTCTGTTTGGTTATATACACACGCAAAAGATATTTATGAATGTCTGTTAAAATCAGTCATTTTTGGTATAGCACTTTCAACGGTTTGCGCAACGAGAGGTTTGAAAACAACAGGCGGTGCAAGAGAAGTCGGAGTTGCGGTTACAAAAGCAGCAATCTGGACAACCGTTGTAATTTTGATTTTGGATTATTTAATCACCTGGTTGTTGAAATAATTTACAATAATTAATTGATATAAATTAATCATCCAAATTTGCTAATGTTTTATTATAAATTTCATCTAATGATTTTTTAAATTCTTCATAATACTCGGGTTTATTTTTATTATAAACGGTATAGGCATCTGATAAATGGAAAATTTTTATCAGTTTTAATAATCTTTTATCAGGTACATTTTTAGCAAATTTTTTTGTATTGTTATTGTATGTTTTTTTATCAATTATATGATTTTTATATTTGTCAATCGTTTCGCCAAAATCTTCATGATTTAATACCAGAATTTCAATTTCATCTAATTCAGGTTTGTGTTCAGGTTTTCTTAATATATATTGTTTAATTAAATTTGCAGAAAGTTTACGGTGAATATTATTGTGTAAAATCATATCCGTTTCTTGCGGATTATTTTCAAAAAATCTTCTGATATTTTTTATGTAATCAGCCGGTTTATTAAAAATTTCGTATGTCTTAATCCTTTGGCGTATCATTTCTTCAAAATCAGATTTGTTTAAGTCTGATTTATATATTTTATTTTGAACTTTACCTATATCATGAAAAACAGCAACTTTTAAAAGCAGTTTTTTATCTTCTTCGGGTAATTTTTTAAATTCTTCATTCATATAATAAAGATGAGAAACAACTTCTTGTATATGTTTGCCGACAGTTTTATTTTCGCTTTTCGGCTTAAAAGGCAACCGATAATTAAAACATGCTTTCAAAATCGGAATATTTTGGGCTAATTTGCTCTTTTTTCCGTTATTAATGAAATCAACTATATTAACGTATTCTGCTTTATTATCAATTATTTGAACTTCATCAAATATTGCTTTTGCTTTATCCCATTTTGTCGGTTTAAATTTTCTTATATGAGGTTTAGAAATATTACCGTTAAATGTCAAATATTCAAATATCTTTGAAACGTCCGCATTATTATTTGCAACAATATTGGCAACATTAGAAACCGAATGATTTTGAGAATCATTACAATGTGCTTTTTTTATTACACTATTCGCGCTTGTTTTTATAGAATTAATATACAAATTAACCTCACTATTTTTTTATTATAATATTATAAAACAAAAATTATAAAATTTTGCTATTTGTTATACATTTTATTTGAATTTATAAGTATTTATTATAATATTGAAGCATAACAAAAAATAAGAGGAATGTATTATGGATAACGATAGAATTAAAAAAGCGGCAGAATTTCATAAACAAGGAATGAATTGCGCGCAGGCAGTTGCTTGTGCATATTGTGATGTATTTGGAGTTGATGAAAAAACAGTTTTCAGATTAGCGGAAGGCTTTGGCGCAGGTATGGGAATTCAATCCGTTTGCGGTGCTTTGACAGGTTTATTTATGCTTATCGGTTTGAAAAATAGTAGCGGTTCAACCGAAAACCTGACAAAAGCAACAACTTATAAATTAACAAAAGAAGCAGCAGAAAAATTTAAAAATAAAAACGGTTCAATAATTTGCGCAGAATTGAAAGGATTAAACGGAAAACCTCTTTTAAGAACTTGTGACGGATGTATTGAAGATGCCTGCCTGTTGGCGGAAGAATTTTTAGCCTTGGAAAAAATATAAATATTTTGGTTAATCTTATTGCTGATTAATTTATAAAGTTATGTAACAAAAATAACAAAATATGAAATTATATATTTTACATATACTTTATATCCATGGAGATAAAATATGGAGATAAAGCATGGCAACAGTTCCAAGTATAAAAGAAGACCCTGCAGCATGGTTTGAAAATTATGCTTATACTCAAACAGTCGGTAAAATGAGAACTAATGCAAATGGCGAATTATTTAACACAGCAGATGCAAACCATGACGGAATAGTTGATGGTAATGATTTTAAAGAATTGCAAGAAAGATGGGAAGCCAGAGCTAAAGCAAAAGCAGCAGCCGCTGAAGAAACTAAAGATCCCGAACCCACAGTAGAAAGTGGCGGAGGTAGTTCAGGTGGGGATTCAACCGACACTCCCGAAGAAACCCCTTATGGTAACTACTTATTACAAGCACAATATGTATGTTGGGCTTATTCTGAGATGAAAGGTAAAAAAAGAAAAAATTTAGATGCTACTAAGCAAAAATTATTCGATGTTGCTGATGTAAACAAAGACGGAGAAGTCAATAAAGATGATTTAGCCCAAATAAAACGTGATTATGCCGCTTATGGGGTAAGTATAAGCACAAATGATACATCAAAACCCAAACTGGAAGATCTCCCTCTTGATTTTGATAAAGACGGTGATGTAGATGGAGATGATTTAGCCTTTGCAACCAACTATAAAGGTAAATTAGGCAAATATTCATCTGACAGTAACGCACCAATGAAAACAGAATGGATAGATAAGCTTATTGCTGCCATTAATAAAGTAATCAAAAAAAATAAATAATTAATTTCAAGTCATAATAAAACAAATAAAAAACTCCAAATAAAATTTTGGAGTTTTTTATTTATGATATATTATATTTTTGTAAGTATTATCATATATAGAAAAACATTATGAAACAAATCAAAATCTTTTTTATAATAATATTTTTATCATTAATTTTTAATTTTAAAGTTTTTGCGGTTGATTATTCAAAACAGGAAAATTGGGCTATAAATTCTTATTTGCAAACTAATGCAGATTATGATGTTTTCTACATTTACCCTACTTTGTTTAAGTCTGATAAACCTGCAACATTTGACTGGTCTGTCGAAAAAGACAGAGAAAAAACAAAAAATTTTTCAAACGGACAAACAAATATTTTTAATCGCAAAAAAGTCAGAATTTTTGCTCCATTTGTAAGACAAGCGGATATAGTAAGCATTATAGGAGAAATTAACAGCGATTTTGCAACTGATTTTGATTATAATAAAGGTTTGACGAAATACGGAATACAAGACACCGCTGATGCCCTTACATATTATTTAAAACATTATAACAACGGGAAACCTTATATTTTATTTGGTGATAGCCAAGGCTCAATTGATTTATTAAATGCAATGAAAAAAGTCGATTTAGGCGAAAATTTTTTAGCGGCTTATTTAATCGGGCTTCCAAATGCAAAGTATGAAAAATTAACTTTTAAAAATATTAAACCTGCCCAAAGCAGAAATGATTTAGGAGTTATTATTACTTTTAATACTCAAAATAAAAATGTGGAAAACAGGCATTTTTTAACACCAAATGCTTATGTGATTAATCCTTTGAATTGGCGAACAGATGAAAAATATGCAAGCAGATTTTTAAATACGACTTCCAAATTTTATGATTATAAAACTAAAAAATTTTCGAGAAAACATTTTTTAACAGGCGCCAAAGTTGATAAAAAGAATGGTATTTTGCTTGTAAATTTACCTGAAAACAGTATTTATGATGCTCACGCGATAATGGGTAAAGGCGTTTTTCATGCAACGGAAGTTTATTTGTTTTCTAATGCAATTACGAAAAATGCTGCCGACAGATTAAAAGCATACAAAGAATTACATAAATCTGATGCTGATAAATATTTAAACTGTGAACTCGGTGATTTAGTCGGTGAAGACGTAGTAAGATTAAAAAATTCTAAGTTCAATGTTGATTATCATTCAGAGGATTTTAAGGAAGAACAAATTAATAATTTTGTACAAAGATGCTTAAATGAGGGAGTCAAAACTCAATACCAAATTGATTGTTGCGTAAGACAAAAAATGTATCCCGAAAAATAATAGCAAAAATAAAAATTTACGAATTTAATACAATCGTAGATTATAAAAGGATAAATCATGCAAGTAAATAACATTTCATCACAAAATTTTAACGGAATTATTACTCCGTCCAACATGCCAAAACCGATTAAAAAATGGTTACATACTGTAGTTTTGCCAAATATTGATACAATGTTAGTTAATAAAATGGAAGAAGCAGGATATCATATAAACTTATACCCTGTATATTATAAAAGAGCAGACAAAGCAGTTCCTCAACTTCTTAGCTTAAATGTAATTGATAATTTCGGCGGGAAAAGTGCTTTAAGAGGTATTGCCGCTGACCCTAAACTTAAAAGTCCGATTAAAACATTAGTCAGAAAATGGAATAATCGCATGTGCAAGTACTTTGGAATAAAAAACAAATAAGGTTTTATAAAAGATTTAAAAAAAGATGTATTAATCAAAATACATCTTTTTTATTGCAAATTTAAAGAATTTAAAATATTATAAATTTAAACGGTATTTTATTATGAATAAAGCGACAGAACTATTTAAAAAAGGTTATAATTGCGCACAATCTGTTTTTTGTGCAAATTGCGACAAGGTTAATATTGATTTTGAAACAGGATTAAAACTTACATCTTCTTTTGGCGGCGGAATGGGAAGATTAAGAGAAGTTTGCGGTGCTGTTACTGCTATGTTTATGCTTATAGGTTTGAAAAAAGGCTATATAACTTTTGATAATGATGAAATTAAAGAAAAACATTATGCAAAAGTTCAGGAATTAGCACATAAATTTGAAGAAAAATTCGGCTCAATTATTTGCAGGGAGTTGTTGAATTTAAATGAAAAAGCAAGCAACCCGAAACCTTCTCAGAGAACAGAAGAATATTATAAAGAAAGACCTTGCGAAAAGTTTATTGAATTTGCTTCTGATTTAGTTGAAAAAGAACTAATGTAAATTATCTTATTTCAACTAAATCAATAGTCTTTAACAAAATTTCTTTTATTTTTTCAAAATCTTCATTTGAATAAGTTTTTTCATTTATCAGATTTTGATTATAAATTTTTGATGGGACAAATTTTTGAAGATAATATTTTTTCGCACCTTTTATTAATTCTGCGATATTTTCAAAATCTTCAAATGATAGTTGTGAACTGATTACAGTTGTCCGAAATTCATAATTAACACCGCTATTCATAATTAAATCAATACTTTTTCTGATATTATCGGGATTAATAATCGTTCCTGTAATTTTGTGATATTTATCTAACGGTGCTTTTATATCCATAGCAAAATAATCAACAATGTTTTCTTTTAAAATTTCTTCAATTTTTTGAGGGAATGTACCGTTTGTGTCTAATTTTACCAAAAATCCTAATCTTTTTATTTCTTTTATAACTTCGATTAAATCATTTTGCAAACAGGGTTCTCCACCTGTAATGACTACTCCGTCAAGTTTTCCTTGCCTTGTTTTTAAAAAATCATAAAATGAATTTAAGGTTATATCTGTTTGTAATGGTTCAGATGAGGATTTTAATAATTCAGGATTATGACAATATCCGCAGCGAAAATTACAGCCTTGAGTAAACAAAATAGCTGCAATTTTCTCCGGATAATCTAATAGTGAAGATTTTTGTAAACCGCCAATTAGCATACTTTACAAGCTTTTTCCTCTACATTATAAGTTTTTCTTGTTTTAAATTCTGCTTGTTTACCTTTGTTCCATTGTTGAACAGGTCTTATATAACCTACTATTCTTGAATAAACTTCACAATCTTCACCGCATTCGGGACATGTAAAATGTTCTCCGACAACATATCCATGATTTGGACAAATGCTGAATGTCGGTGAGAATGTGAAATAAGGTAATTTATAATTTGTACAGATTTTTTTAACAAGATTTTTCATTGTTTCGTTATTTGAAATTCTTTCACCTGCAAAAATATGAATTGTTGTTCCGCCAGTATATTTTGTTTGCAATTCGTCTTGGTGATCAAGAACTTCAAACAAATCATCAGAATAATTAACAGGTAATTGTGTAGAGTTACTGTAATAAGGTTGCGCACCTCTTTCATAATATTCTCTGTCATTTGAACAAATTATTCCGGTATGATTTTCTTTATCGAGTTTTGCTAATCTGTAACTTGTGCCTTCTGCAGGTGTCGCTTCCAAATTGTAGTTATTACCTGTTTCTTCTTGGAATTTTGTTATTTTTGCTCTCATAAAGTCCATAACTTCAACAGCAAATTTTTTGCCGTTTTCGGTTCCTATTCCTTCATTAAACAAGTTCAAACATGCTTCATTCATACCGATTAAGCCGATTGTTGAAAAATGGTTTTTCCAATACTGTTTAAATCTTGCATAAATATCTCTCAAATAGAATTTTGTATAAGGATATAAATTGTTATTAGTGAATTTTTCAAGTAATTTTCTCTTGATTTCAAGAGAGTTTTTCGCCAATAACATTCTTTCATTAAGTAACTTATAAAATTCTTCTTTTGATTTAGAAAGGTATGCAATTTGAGGTAAATTAATCGTTACGACTCCAATTGAACCGGTTAAAGGGTTAGAACCGAATAATCCACCCCCGCGATATGCTAATTCTCTGTTATCAATTCTCAATCTGCAACACATTGAACGTGCATCTTCAGGGTTTAAGTCTGAATTAATAAAGTTAGAGAAATTAGGAATACCATATTTTGCAGCCATTTCCCAAAGTCCTGAAAGATTTTCATTATTCCAATCAAAATCTTTTGTAATGTTATAAGTCGGAATAGGGAATGTAAATACTCTTCCCGATGCATCACCCTGCATCATAACTTCAAAGAAGGCTTTATTTATCATATCCATTTCCGTTTGAAATTCGCCATAAGTTTCGTCCATAATTTCACCGCCGATTATGACATTTTGTTTTGCATAATAACTCGGAACGGTTAAATCCATTGTGATATTAGAAAATGGAGTTTGAAAACCAACTCTTGTCGGAACATTCATATTAAATACAAATTCCTGAATGGCTTGTTTTACTTGTTTGTAATTTAAATTATCGTATCTTACAAATGGTGCAAGCAAAGTATCAACGTTAGAAAACGCCTGCGCACCTGCACTTTCACCCTGCATTGTGTAAAGAAAATTTACCATTTGCCCTAAAGCAGTTCTAAAGTGTTTCGGAGGAGCACTTTCAACTTTTCCTTTAACCCCTTTAAAACCTTCTAACAATAAGTCTTTCAAATCCCAACCAACGCAATAAGTTGAAATGATATTTAAGTCGTGGATATGAATTGCGCCTGAAAGATGTGCATTTTTAATTTCATCAGGATAAATTTTGTTTAACCAGTAATTTTTGCTTACATTTGAAGCAATATAGTTATTCAAGCCTTGAATTGAATAAGACATATTTGAGTTTTCATTAACCTGCCAATCCAATTCTTTTAAATATTCATCAACCATTGTAACATCAGCGTTACTTGTAAAATCTCTTAATTTACTATGTTGTTCACGATAAAGAATGTAAGATTTTGCAGTTGCTTTGTAATCTGATGAAAGCAAAACATTTTCAACCGCATCTTGGATTTCTTCAATAGTTGGTGCTTTTAAGTTGCTCTCTTTTTTGCTTACCAAATCTTCAATAAGTTTAACAACATCTTGTGTTAATTTTTTTGCAGTTTGCTTGTCAAACTCTTTTGTTGTTTCTGATGCTTTTGCAATAGCATCAGTAATTTTTGAGGAGTTAAATGATACAATTTCCCCATCTCTTTTTAAAACTTTTTCCATAATATCCTCTCCATAGTCACGTAGATATACACTCATCAAGGCATTCCGACTTTAACGGCCGCGGACCGGCGAGGGACTTTCACCCATGCTTTCCACTTGAAGGTTATTTTATTGTAACAAATATTTTTAGAGTTTACAAACAAGTTAATAAATTTATTTAACATTAATATATAAAGTATTTTTAAATTTTTATATAAAAATCATCCAAATACTTGAAACATACTTGTCAAAGTTATGTTATTGTTGTTATACTATTGTAAGAGGGTAGGAAGTTAAAAAAGTGGTTGTCGTTCAAGAGTATAAAAATATAATTGAAAAAATGGTTACTTCAAACAAACGTTTTTCGGGTAACGAAGACCTTTTTGAAGATTTTTGTGCTGAAGCGATGGAACGTTGTTGCTTCTTATTAAAAAAAACCGATGAAATCACCAAAATTGAAAACTATCTTAATAAACTTACCTCTAATGCAATGATTAGCGTTTTAAAAACCTCAGGTAGAATAACAAGAAGTGCTGACGGCTATAAAAATATTGCACAAATAACAGTACCGCTAGAAAATCCTCTTGATGACGGCATTTTAGATATAAAAGACACCACTATTAATTTTGTTGAAAAAATATCAGAACAAGAAACCCTGCAAGAAATTTATAATTTGGTTTTGAAATTTAATGAAGAAGAACCTCAGGAATATTATTCAAAAATATTTTATATGAAGTATGTTCAGGGGAGAAAACAAAGAGAAATTGCCCAAACATTAAAAATCA